>JAFMRP010001125.1 GCA_017354095.1 Ktedonobacteraceae bacterium | reverse complement strand
GGCACCTTGCGCAGGCGGTCAAAGTCGTCCCAGACATGAATATGCTCGGCCTGCCAGCCGCGCGCTTTCAATTCTTCGGTGACCAGGTGGACGGTCATGATCTCGCGCAGGTTCCCCAGGTGGATCGGTCCTGAGGGGCTGATGCCCGACGAGCAGACGATCCGAGCGCCCTCACCTCTGGTTCTGCGTATTTGTTGTTCTATACGGTCACCTAGCCTGGTGACCCAATCACCTTTCATGATGTTATGAAAACTCCTTGCGAGAATAATAAGGCGGCTCGATTTTATGGCCTCTCTATTATCCTGGTAGTGAGCAAATAAATCAACACCCCTCCCCCCTCTGGCAGTGGTTTTTTTAGAAGCCGGACCCGCGTTCCCCTTTTTCCAGAATCGATGTAAAAAAAGCGTCACAAGCGTCACAGTCGCTCCAGAGGCCGATTCAAAGCGTCACAGGAAGCGTCACAAAGCGTCACAAGCGTCACAGTCCCGCCCGCAAGGGGTAGCCCTATATGTTGGGTGGGAGCGAAGCCTCCTGGACCCCTGGTTTGCCAAAACTTGTACTGAAACCCTTCACTACCTCTGTATTCCGAGCATCAACTCCGATCCTCTTGTCCAGACCGCCAACGACGCTGGCGCGTCTGGCTCCGCCCAGGCGGTCTGCAAGGAAGTCTGCGCGTCTACGAACTGCGTTCGTCAGATGCTCGGCAAGGTAGTACCCTTCACAGAGGCTCTACAGGCCGATCCAACCCTTCACAGACCTTTCACAACCCTTCACAGTCCCGGTCGTCTCCATTATGTGTGGCGCACAATGGAGACAGGGAAGTGGAGTTCTCTCGATGCCGGGATTTTTTTGGGAATCGATGTAAAAAAAGCTACATAAGCTACAGGGCCGCTTCCCAGGCCGATTCAAAGCGACATGGAAGCTACATAAAGCGACATAGAAGCTACATAAAGCTACAGGACCGCTCCAGAGGCGGGTTGAGGGGATTTTGCATTGAGATTGGTGGATTGGGATCGATGGGTGTATATGTTTTGTAGAGCTCTCCGAGACCGGTAAGGATGTGATATAGCGGAAGGCGCTGTACAGAGCGTATGAGTGTGATTGCTTATAATAATAGTCTCTCATCATTGATGTGAGTATAACATATTTTTCCATGATTTTCAAGTGTTTGGGTTTATTATTGATAAATCTGTATATTTTGTTGTAATTGGGAATAAGATGGGGAGATATGATACTAAGGGGGGAGGGATATGCTTGTTCCTGGGGGCGATGGTTGGATCTTCGCTCGCGCGTGGCTCTGGACGGGGCTCTTGTTCGAGTCTGAGTTGTTTTCTCGCATATCAATGCATTTTATTTTGGGTCTGGTAGGAGGCCGTGTTTGATGGCGACGGCGGAGGCGCGGGAGTCGACCTGGAGCTTGGTGTAGATGCTGGTGAGGTGGGCTCCTACTGTGCGCAGGCTGATGCCGAGGTGGGCGGCGATCTCTTTGCTGCGCTCGCCGCGCGCTACGGCTTGCAGCACTTCACGTTCGCGTTCAGTCAGTTCGATATTTGTTATGGGGACTGGCTGTGGGGAGGCGTCCCGTGCAGGTTGGGGTGTGATGGGGGTGTGGGCGAGGATGCGGGCCATAATTTCGGGTTGAAGCAGCATTGCTCCTCGCGCGGCTGTACGGATAGCCTGGAACAGGGTCTCGCGGTCGGTATCTTTGAGTAGGTAGCCGCAGGCACCCGCTCGTAGTCCACGCAGCATGAGGTCATCCTCGTTATAGGTGGTCAGTATGACGACCGCGATCTGTGGCCACCTGGAGCGAATGTGAGTGATGGCCTCCAGTCCGTCCATACCGGGCATACGCAAGTTTATCAAGACGACGTCGGGCTGAAGCTCTTCGATCAGGCGCAGGCCGGTTGCTCCATCGGGCGCGTCGCCGATCAGGGCGAAGCCCTCCCCTCGCGATTTCCAGCATCATACGCAGGCCTTCTCTGACTATCAGGTGATCGTCGACTACCACTACCCGGATGATGTCCGGCTCTTTCTGTTCATGTTCCATGTTGTGTCCTCCGAGCCGACCACCCGCAAGGGGATGGCCCTACATTTTGGGTGACGCGTGGGTGAGTTGTACCATAGTAATTTGTTAACATTCATAGGGCTGCCCTGGGTGGAGGAGAGACCAGCGAGCACAAGTGGGCAGCCTCAAGGGTCCCTACGGCTACGGGGCGTCCTGTGCTCGCGTGACCGTGTTGAGCGCTTCGTCCGGGATGTCGTGCTGTCCGAGAAAGAGGCTCAGCTGGGCAGCATGTTCCTGGACGTGGCGCATATTGTAGAGTTGTAGTTCCAGGAAGTTGACGGTCTGCCCCTCTGTCCAGGGGTAGGAGACAACCTGGTTCGCCCGCTCGTCCGTCAGCGCGACCAGGGTGGCGTGGCACTTCCGGCGCGTAGCCGCCAGGTAGGCGTGCAGTTCCTCCTTTGTATAGGGCCGTTCGGGCGACACGGCGGGGCCGAGCTCAGTCCAGATAAAGGGAGCAGGGGGAGTGAAGTCCTCTTCCCGGG
>JAFMRP010000234.1:6526-7144 GCA_017354095.1 Ktedonobacteraceae bacterium | reverse complement strand
GAGCACGCGAAGGACTGCGGCTGCTGAGGCCAGTAAAAAAGCTATTCTTGATGCTGCTGAAGCGTTGTTTGCTGAAAAGGGCTATGATGCCACCAGTTTGCAGGAGATCAGTGACCGGGCAGGGGTGACGCGAGGATTACCCAATTACTTTTTCGGATCGAAAGAGGATCTCTATCGCTCTGTCCTGGAGCGAGTCTTTACGTTGAGTTTGACGCAGGAACTGGTTACGTTTGTTCGTGAGCAGGCACATCAGCCAGGATCTACCCCGGAAGAAGGGCTGCGTATCGTTATTGAGCGCATTTTTGACTTTTTTCTGACGCATCCGACCTTTATCCGCATTACGGAGTGGGAGGCGTTGAACGGGGGACGTTTTCTGGGCAATTTGCCGAGGCTGGTGACGACGTTACGCGAGGCATTCCAGGTGCTCCATGAGGAGATCGGATGGCAGAGTGATGCCGAACAGTTCATCATTGATCTGACGGCTCTCTGCTGGTTTCCGATAGCGCAAGCGGACACGTTCTTAAAGCCTTTGGGAGTAGATGTGCGTGATCCAGACTTTCTGGCCCGGCGTAAGCAGCATGTAGTCAATCTGCTGCTTGCGCGTGAAAGGCATTCTCC
>JAFMRP010000234.1:0-6516 GCA_017354095.1 Ktedonobacteraceae bacterium | reverse complement strand
TTGTTGTTTATTCGCTCATTGTATAGCGAATAAACAGATGAACATTGCGTTTCAATACAGATAGAAAGTAAAAACAATGGATGAACAGATCAAAGCGTTCGCAGGCATCCTGATTGCAGTGGTGTTTGCTTTGGATGGCCTCCTGCATCTCTATTGGGCAACTGGCCGTGTCTGGCCTGCATCAGATCAGCTCTCTCTGATCCAGCTTGTTTTGAATAGCAACAAGACAAGACTGCTCAGGCCGAGGACGCTCGTTTCCATAGCAGGGATTCTGTTTCTCGGCGCATTGACTGCCCTGGCACGGGTCCATCGTCTTGGCGTGCTCGGACAGCTCATGCCTGAACCGCTCCTGCAGCTGGGTATTCTGGTGATTGCCACCGGACTGCTGCTGCGCGGCCTGGCGGGTATCGGGTGGGTGTTCGGCTGGTTGGCTGCGAAGAGTGCGCTCTTCTACCGGCTGAATCTGCTGGTGTACACCCCGCTCTGCCTCGTCCTTTTCGTCGCGGCAGTGGCGGCAGCCCGTTTCTGATTTACGAAAGAAAGAGAGAAGACACGAATGAATATGCAAAAAATCGAGCTCTCAGTCGGGATTATTGAGTATACCGGGCGTGCTCGCACATGCCATCCGCCAGTTTATGCAGGATACGGCATAAGCCAGAAACAAAAAACTTGCACGCTTTCCACATATTTGGTATGCTTATTCCAGTGCTATTGATAAAATCACTGGAAAGCGAGAGCACCAATTTTCTATGGAAAGTTCTCTTCAGCAAACTCATGTAATACAGGACGAGACGGCTGCCCCTCTCGCCTCGCACGTTGAGGCGGAGCACGAGGGGGAGGAGCCTCATATTCACCTGCCGAGCCCGAGTTTCTGGCCGCTGGTGTTGAGTGTGGGCGTGCTGATTGCTATAGGCGCGCTGTTGTTCCTGCCTGACAGTCTCTGGTTTATGCTTGTTGCCGGTGCTTTTGTGCTGTTCGGTATTATGGGATGGGCGTTGGAAGATCCGATGGCTCCGTCAAAGGAGCGCTTTATTACCGTTCCTGCGAATGGTGTCCAGTCGCGCTTCATCATCGGTCAGGACGTTGTGGATAAAAATGGTCGTGAGGTTGGTGTGATCCAGGCACGCTTCAGACACTACGTGCTGGTTGAGCGCGGCGCGCTAAGCCTGAAGGCTTTCTATGTGCCGCAGCGCTTGCTTGAGGAGACGGACGACAGGGAGCAGGTGCGTCTCACAGTGAGCGAGGCTGACCTGTGGGCGATGGAGGCGAACGAGGTGCCTGACGATCTGTATGACGAGAGGCCCGATGAAGATATCCCACTGGTGAAGGGTGTGCCGATGTTTGCCAATGGTCCACTCTCTCCAGCCGAGACGGGTCATTACCATTATGGTCCCAATTTCCCTGGTATGAATACTGATGCCAGCGGCTCGTACTCGCGTGGCGAGGTACGGCCGTCGCCGCAGAGTTTTGTGGCGGAACGCCGCAAGATGTACGCGACCAGCAAGAAGCTTCCGCCAAGGGCTGTTAGCTCTAACTGAGGCCACCCGCAAGGGGCCGGGAGAGTTGGATGCCCGCAAGGGGTGGTGGATGGCGAGAAAGTCGGTGTGATGTAAGCCGGCCACCCGCAAGGGGTGGCCTTACATTTTGGGTGGGGCACAGGAGAGGCGGGTGTTATTTAACGTGAGTTCTGGATAAGCCAAAATCATCAAGCAGCCAGAAGAGCGCGTTCATCCAGATGCAGGCCAGGCTTTTTCTCCTGATGGCTGTAAGCAAGGAGTTATCAGCATCCCTGGAATGAGTGCAACAAAGCGTGTATAACGAACCAAGTGCGGAAACTCTTTGTTCAGATGTACCTGAACATGTTCTGTGTAGTACGCTACGTTCGATAATGCGACTGGTGGAAATGAATGAGAATCGTCATCACCTCACTTGGCCATAGCTGACCTGCGCGCTCTCGCTGCTTGCCTGTGGCTAATTGGTTGGCCTTCCACTCTGAAGCAAAACTGAGCATGAAATCATCGACATCACAAAACAATTCGAGTAAACTCATTCGTATATTCCTCCAGTGGCGGTGTCAATGTGGGATTCCGTGAGCGAACATGTTGATACATCGGTGAATGGGTCTTCCCAGAGACAAGGGAGCAGGTCACTCATCGATGTATCCTGATTTCACCCAGAGCATTCCCAAATCGACAAATTAGCGGCGACGGAATGCTGCACTGAGCGCCGATGTGCCGTAGTCCCACATGTTGTCGGCGACGTTGATCGTGACTCCAGGAGGAACGATCTGGTCGATGCGGTCCAGCACGTCGCTCGACAGATCGATCCCAGAAGCCTCAAGGTAGGCATCCAGGTGTTCCATGGTGCGCGGCCCAATGATCGTGGAGGTGACCGCGGGATGGCTGGTGACGAATGCGACTGCCATCTGGATGAGGGTCATCCCGGCCTCGTCGGCGAGAGCACCGAGAGCGTCGGCGGCGTCAAGCTTGGCGGCATTAGCTGGGTCGGCGGTGTCATAGACCCCAGCCCAGAACTGGGTGCGAGCGGGGGAGCCTGGCCCGCTGACCTCCTGGCCCTTGCGGTATTTGCCCGAGAGCCACCCCCCGGCCAGCGGGCTGTAGGCCAACACGCCCATTCCGTGGCGCAGGCAGGTCGGCAGCACGTCGTATTCAATCGCGCGGGTCAGGAGATTGTAGGGGGGCTGCTCGGTACGAAACCGTTCGTGGCCGCGGCGATCAGCGGTCCACTGGGCCTCGACGATCTGAGAGGCGGGAACCTTTGACGCGCCGAAGGAGCGTATCTTGCCGGCATGGACGAGATCAGACAAGGCGCTGAGGGTCTCGTCGATATCGGTGTTGGGGTCGGGAACACCCACCTGGTAGAGGTCAATCCAGTCGGTCTGGAGCCGGCGCAGCGAGCCTTCGACCCCCTCCGTGATCCACTTCCGCGATGCTCCACGATGGTTGGGGTCCTCGTCGAAAGGGGGGCCGAACTTGACAGCGAGGACCACGTGCTCGCGCCGTCCGCCAGAGAGCGCCTTGCCCAAGATCTCTTCTGACTCGCCAGCGGAATAGCCATCGGCGGTGTCGATGAAGTTGATCCCGGCGTCGAGCGCCTTGTGGATGATGCGGATTGACTCGTCATGATCAGGGTTGCCGAAGGCGCCGAACATCATCGCGCCGAGACACAGTTGGCTGACCGTGATGCCGGTGCGGCCCAGGGTACGATATTGCATGATTGCATTCCTCCATGATATACTTGAAAAAGTGGAGCACTGCTCCGATAACGTTATTCGGAACATTGTTCCGTTTGTCAAATATATTATACGGAGCTTTGTTCCGTTTGTCAAGCTATTGTTTTGGGGAATGAAGCGATGACTACTAACGATGAGGGAGCGGGGCCTCCCCTGAATAAGGGGGCACGGCCAGTCCGCAAGATTCGGGCCGACGCACAGCGCAACGAGCAGGCGTTGCTCGCCGCCGCCGCCTCCGTGTTCGTCACGTCCGGTGTCGAGGCGCCAGTGCGTGACATCGCGGCGGCGGCTGGCGTCGGAATGGGGACGATTTACCGCCACTTCCCGACGCGAGCGGATCTCGTGGTGGCCGTGTACCGCCATCAGGTCGAGGCGTGTGCCGAGGCTGGTCCGGTCCTGCTGGCAAACAGTGACTCACCGCACGCTGCACTTCGTCAGTGGGTCAACCTCTTCGTTGATTTCCTGGTCACCAAGCATGGACTCGCCGCGGTCCTGCAATCCGACAGCGCTGGCTTCGACACGCTGCATGCCTACTTCCTTGACCGCCTCGTACCCGTTTGCGCTCAGTTGCTCGCCGCCGCCGCAGAAGCCGGAGAGATCCGCGCCGATATTGACGCCTATGAACTGATGCGTGGCATCGGCAGCCTCTGCGTTGGCGGAGACCTCGACCCGCGCTACGACGCCCGCCGCATGGTCGAGCTGCTCATTGCGGGACTCCGGGGGTAGCGCTCGACCTGATCCTGCTGATCCAGAGAAGAAGCAACAGCAGTACCTCGATACGGTTGGTCAACTTCGTATACATTTGGGAATTCCGTGAGCGAACATGTTGGTACATCGGTGAGTGGATCCTCCCGGAGGCAAGAGAGCAGGTCACTCATCGATGTATCCTGATTCCACCTAGAGAGTTCCCAAATTGACAGGCGGATAGAAGTGGTCGGTTTTGCTCCTATCATAGCTCATCGGAGCGAGATCTACTTATCCAGAACTCACGTTATTTAGATATGACGGTTGGGGAGTGCGATGCACAAGCATCATACTTCACGGCCGTTATATGCGTTTTGGGAGGTGAGTGCGGTGATTAGGCCGCGAGCGGGCCAGCCTCTCGCAAGGGGTTTACAAGCGCAGGTTTTTGTCGGGGGAGGGTCGTGGTTGGAGTGTGCAGGGATTCCACAGGGCTGGCGGACGGCGCGAGCACGTGGTCCTCGCTGTCAAGTTCGGCCCTGGTCAGGGATGGGGACCAGACGGCTGGCGGGAGCAAGCACATGGGTGGCATACGACCCACTGATCCCGGCCCAGGCGACTCGATCCCCGGTCCGCAGGTGGGAGACGTCAGGGCCAACGGCCTCGATGACTCCCGCTCCTTCAAGACCAAGGGCGGCAGAGATCCCGTTGGTTTCATAGAAGCTCTGCGTGGCAAGATCACCGCGTCGTTCCTGGACATCCAGGAAGTTGACGCCCGCAGCATGCACCTTCACCAGAGCTTGACCGGGCCCGGGTAGAGGGAGGGACTGTTCCTCCATCTGCATCACGTCAGGACCACCATAGGCATGGATACGAATCGTGCGCATATTCATGAGGGATGTGTTCCTTTCTTTCTTCATGGTATACTGGCCATATGGTTTCCAGTGGAAACCATATGGCCAGTATACCAGCGATGGCTCTGAAATGCAAGATGGTTTCCAGTGGAAACTACTTGTCTTTTGCTTCTCAATTTGGTACAGTACAGACACAACCCAACTCCTTGAACCAATTTGTCGGCGACTGAGGACACGACACGATGACACCCACCCAACACCCAGAAAACGAAGATCGAGCGCTTCAGGAGAAGCTTCAGCTCTGCAATCAGATTGTTCGTCTCATGGTCCAGATACGGCAACAAGAAGAAAAAGATGATCAGGAACGCTTGTTGGAGCTTGCACAAAAGAAAGGGGAGGGATGGACTGATCTCCTTCAAAGCCTGAGCGTCACCGCCCTGCATGTCCTTGAGGTCATTGGCGAGCACGAACCGATCAATGGGATTCAGATTGCCAGACACCTTGACCTCACCAAAGGGGCGGTCTCGAAGATTGTCAAAAAGCTGCTTGAGCAGCAGCTCCTTGTCACTGAGAAGCTTGAGAACAATCGCAAAGAAATTTACTTTCGACTCACTGGGCAGGGACGAGAAATCTTCCTCTGGCACCAGGAAGTCCACCCTCAGCTTGAAGAGCAGGGAAAGCGTTTCTTATCAAGATACTCGACGGAGGAACTTCAACTGCTTGTACGCTTTTGGCAGGATTATCTCGATTACGTCTCGTAATGGATTGCTATGAGCTGAGACGAGCAAACTCAGAGCAAGATAAGTTGTATGCGTTTTGGGTGGCAACGGATTGTATGGTTGTGCTTTTTGTCCTTGACAAGGGATTGATGGATTCTTATACTTGTTATTGGTATATTTGTTTTTGTTTATGCACACGCTTGCGAATGTGCTTTTTTATTTGAATGCTTTGCACACGTGTGCATAGGTGTAGGTGCTGGCGCTGCTGCCAGCGGAGGGCGAAACGTTGCGCCGACATGAGATCTCCATTGCCGATATCGCGCGCGTGGCCGGTGTTTCTCACACGACCGTTTCGCGTGCGCTCCGCGACAGCCCGCTGATTAGCAGCGAAACGCGCGAACGTATCCAGCGGCTAGCCATTGAGATGGGCTACACGCCGAACGCTATCGCGCAGAGCCTGCAGACGCGCCAATCCAGCACCATTGGCCTGGTAGTAACCTCCATCTCCGATCCTTTCTTTGGCGACGTGGTCAGGGGAGTAGAGGAAGAGGCGCGCGCGGCTGGCTTCAGCGTCCTACTCAGCGCCTCCTATAACGACCCCGAGCAGACAGTGACCATTATCGAGACATTTCATCGGCGGCGCGTCGATGGTATTCTGGTTGCTTCGTCGCGCATCTCCAACGAGTACAACCGCCGCCTGGGCCATACGCGTGTCCCCACCGTGCTGATTAACAGCCAGATTGAGGGGCAGGCCGGGCAGCTTCACTGGATCTCGGTTGACGATAGCAGAGGCGCTCAGGCAGCCGTGGAGCACCTGCTGCAGCTTGGCCATCGCACGATTGGCTATCTGGGCTCTGGCGCGCGTCCAGATTCGAATCTCCAGCGGCTTCAGGGCTATCTGGACGCGCTTGAGGGGGCAGGTGTGCGGGCGCAGTCGTCATGGGTCGCGGTTCCGGCGGGGAGTGAAGCTTCGCAGGAAGAGGATATCGGCGCCGGGCAGGAGGCTCTG
>JAFMRP010001124.1 GCA_017354095.1 Ktedonobacteraceae bacterium | reverse complement strand
GTTTGAGCCGGCGCCAGATGGCCGGGGTCTGCTCCGGGATGCGCGGCAGATGGTTGGTGGCCAGCCACAGCTTGCAGATGGGATGGAACGGCTGTGGCGGCTGGCCTGCCCGTTCTGGTGGTAAGAAGAGCGGTTCCCCGCTGGTCAGGCGTTTGAGGGTGCTCAGGCTCAACTGTTGATCGGGAGCCGTCTCGGTTAAGAACAGCAGGCGGCGACCGGTGAGGGCCGAGGCGTTCACGCGCAGATCCGTCTGAGCGCGTGCCTGGTGCAGCGCGGTGATGGGCAGGCGCAGCACGTAGTCGCCCAGCACGTAGGCCAGCGCTTCCAGGAAGGTGGTTTTGCCGTTGCGACCCGGGCCGTGCAGCAAGAAGAAGGCATCCTGCTGGGTGCTGCCCGTCAGACTGTAGCCGGCAGCCACCTGCAGGTAGCGGCGATATTCGGGTTCATTATCCACACAGGCCTCGATGAAGGAGAGCCACTGAGGAGAGCGGGCCTCCTGATCGTAGGCGATGGGGCAGCAGCGAGTGAGCAGGTGGGCCGGATCGTGCGGGCTCAGTTTGCCCGTGAGCAGGTCCAGGGTGCCATTGGCCACATTGAGCAGGAAGGGGTGGCGGTCGAACTCGTCCGGCTCGGCCTGGATGGAGGGGTCCTGACTGGCCAGGTCCAGCATGGTCTGGATGCGGTGGCGGGTCGAGCAGGCTTCGGCGTGCTGGAGCAGGCGACGAGCGCGGTCGCTCTCGGTATTGGGCAGGGCAGCGGCCATGACGGCGTAATGGTCAATAGTCTCGCGCGCCAGGGAGGTGAGCAGGCCCGGTTGATGCACGTTCCAACGCTGGCCATCCCAGGCGGCCCAGCAGCCCCAGGCGGAGATGTATTTGAGGCGGGGGCGGTGCAGGGTGATGAAGAGGCCAGCGTTGCCCACATCGGTGAGGTGGTCCTCGTAGAGCGTCAGGTAGTGCTGGACGGTCCGGGCATCGATGGAAGGATGGGGGCGCGACGCGCCGGGTTCAGAGCGTGCCGAGTCCTTGATGGTGCTGGTCATATCCGACGGGTTGGAAGCGTGGGAAGAGATGTGTTCAGCCATAGCAAACCCCTTTCAGTCAAAGCGAATCTCATGGTGTGAGAGCAGGCCGTCAGGGCCAGGCGAGCGAACCGGGGCCGTGATCGCGGGACGAGGCAGTGGGCGCGAGCCGGGCTCCGAAACGGTCAACATGGGTAGAACGGGTAATGAATGGTGATACGAGAAAGAACGCGCGACAAGAGACGCACTATCGGGACGATCAGGAGGATGGCAGAAGCATCCTATAAGGAGTATAGCACAGATCAATGAAAATTACAAGTATTATAGGATAAATATCGATAACATTGAAGAAATTGGAAGAGTGGGGTAATGAATTGATATATGGAGATAGATGTATTTGATGTGTGAGTGTTGGTGTGATGGGAAATGGGATGTGGGAGATAGTTTTTATGCATGTTTATATCTCATCTATAAATGATTATGGAGGATGTGATTGCATAGATAGAGAGGTAAAAGGGAGTATAGATCATCGGGCTGTGTACCTGATTGAGCGGGAAATGGTCCAAACCGAGCCTATGCAGGGACAAAAAGCACTTGTACACTATAGATCGATGATCTATGATCGTTCGTACCAGGCCGACAGAGATGCATATTTTTGCTTATGGGGCGCGACTTGAACAATGATTATTAGCTGATGTATTCGAGATTAGATCGCCATTGTCGGAGATGAAAAAGATCTTTAGTTACAGTTATCCAAAGATCGTGAAGCGTTTCGCGCTTGATCCTGCCAAGGCTGCCAAAAAAGTGACCTTCAAATTTGATCCCAAGTATGATGGTTTCGCGGAAACGAATTGGCCAGACCCCATCATTACCGGCAATCCAAGCCAGATAAAGGATAGCCCCAATGGGATGGGCTGGTTTGCGCACGAGTTGACGCATGTTGTGCAGAACTACAAAACGGGTTGTACTGTCGGCAGCAGTAGTAACTGGTTTGTTGAAGGCATGGCGACCTACGGTGACTGGTCATATTCTCCAAACGGGGATGGAGTCATTTTTCAAGATCCTGGCGCGCCCAAATCGACCGATAGCTATAAGGATGCTCCTCCTGGTGTAGGGGCACGTTTCCTCGTCTGGGTGGAGAAGCACTATTCGTCTAAGATTGTGGACAAAGTGAATCATGGATGCCAGATCGGGACGCAGGCCTCGACGACGTTCAAGTCTGTGACGGGCAAGACTGTGGATCAGCTCTGGAAGGCGTATAAGGCTGATAAAAAATTCAAGATTTCCTTGCCGTTGAATCGGTAGGTGAGCCGGCTGGCCCCACAAAGGGGACCCTACAGTTCCAGTGGGCAAGATGGAGGCGAGGAAAGGTTTGTAGGGTCAGGTTGGGAGCCTGCGGGTGTAGGAGGTGATGGTTGGTACACGTCGATAAATCGACGGACGCCGTAAACGGGGTCCCTACGGGTTTGGCAGGAGTTGTCGGAGCGGGAGGGAGCGGCGTTCTTTTCTTTGAATGAAAGTGTGAGC
>JAFMRP010001123.1 GCA_017354095.1 Ktedonobacteraceae bacterium | reverse complement strand
GCCTTCTACGCAGATGCAGCTGTAACTTGTCCGCCTGAATACGCGAAACATCAATCAGATCGCTCACCAGGCGGGTCAGCAGCTTGATCTGTCTTGCCGCACTGCGCACCATCTCCTGCGCCGTCTCAACTTTTTTCTGCACCTCCTCACCGCTCAATCCCCCCTCAGCACTCGCAATCGGCTTGAGGACGCGCTCCGCTACCTGGAGATTAACATTCATGGTCGTCAGCGGCGTTTTTAACTCGTGGCTGGCAATGTCCAGGAACATCTCCATGCGCTGCTTCGCCTCGCGCTGCGCAATTTCGCCCGCCTGCGCCCGCGCCCGCTCATCCATCAACCGCTTACGCTCAATCACCATCGCGGCCAGGCGCGCAACAGCACGAGCAAGCGTGACCTCCTCCGAGCCAGGACGATAATTCGTTTCTCCATGATCCAGAATGAGCAGGCCAACCAGCTGATGCCCCACTTTCATAGGCACAATCAGTGCAACACGCGTCAGGTTAGGCGCCAGCAAGCTATAAGACTGCGGCTGGCCACTCTCGAAGAGCAACACCTCATTGGCCTGCAGCCGCGCGATCTGCTCAGCCGTAAAGCTGGTTGACAGCCGGTTTTTCTGCTGCTCCTGAGCCATCCACCAGCTGCGCTTGTATTCAGCCGTAACACCGGCAACACCGATAGGATAGAGCACCTCCGTCTGCGTCTCCATCGAGAGCAGGCTCACACCTCGGCAATCCAGTACCTTGCAGGTCAACCTGGCGAGATAACGCGCCATCGGGTCAGAGGTGGGACCAAGCGGAACATCATCTGCACCGGCATGCTGCGCAGCTTCAGGCAACAGAACCAGCGCCTCCGCCATGGAAAGCAGCGCATTGAGCGCATCATTGGTACGCTGCTGGTTCTGACGCAGCTGCTCCTCCATCTGTCTCCGCTCGGTAACATCAACATATACTCCCACCCACTCGCGTAGCGCCGAGCCCCTCTTTTTAAAAATAGGAATACCATGCACCTCAAAGAGGCGATAGATACCATCCGCGCGCCGCAAGCGATACTCCGTGCTAAGAGCACTTTTGCGCTCAACAGCGCCGCTCCACTCCCGTTTAACACGCTCAAGATCATCTGGATGAATGGTTCTGAGCCAGCCAAAACCCTTCATCTCTTTCTGGCTCTGCCCGGTAAAAGCGCGCCAGACGGGGTGATCTTTCTCTACTCTGCCTTCGGGCGTGGCCGTCCAGAAAATCTGGATCGTGGTAAGCGCAGGTTCACTCTCCTGCTGCTCTTGTTGGCTCTCTGACGATTGTGTGGCCTGATTACTTTGGGGCAAATCCGAGGTGGCAGCATCACAGCGCTTTTCTTCTGTCATGAAAGTTTCTCCCAATCTCTAAATAAATTCTGGCTGGGGATAAGCACCTCTGTTATTGGGAAAGGCTGACAGGGCAAAAAATAACCAATGCTTACTCAGGATAGGTTTTCTAACGAACAAAAAGGGAAAAATATACCCCAGGTTCCATTCTAGTTTCTATTGCCGCTGGAGAATTTAGAATAATACAAATATCTTGCGTTTTATTGTACTGAATAAGACATTGTTAGGCAAGACTTTTACCACTTAAAGGCTAGTGCGGAGCGCCCTGGCCGCGAAATTTGTCATGTGGACCATCTCAGTCTGTGAATCTTGTATAAGACTTAGTATAAGATCTTCGCCACTGGCATAGGTAATTTGGACAACCACATCTACCACTCCCGGCCAACAGCTTCCACCCCATGCCAAAAATCGGTAATCCCATAGACAGCTACCCACAAGTAATTTATACTAACCTCGATTGTTCACTTATCAGCAGACCCGCATGGCGCCAACTCATAGTGCAGTCACTCGCTTTGTAGCCCTCCGCATCAGTGGATGGGCGTACGACAGGCCCGTAAATGTGCCAGTAGAGCCGTTTCCAGGCCAGGATGGTGAGCGTCTGGGTTCCTGAAATTCGCATACATGGGGCTACTCCCCCTCAAGAAGGATTGGCATGTTAGATCAGTATGATGTATTAATAGTGGGCGGAGGACCGGCCGGGCTGGCGGCAGCCGAAACAGCCGCGCAGCACGGAGCCCACACCCTTGTACTGGAGCGGCAAAACGAGATTGGCTATCCTATCCATACCAGCGGCGGCAGCTGGATCAGCGATATGCGGGCGCTTTCCATCCCGGAACATCTCTACCACCCGGTCAAAAAGGTAATTTTCCTCTCACCTAATCGCGAGGTAGTCTTTAGCTATGATTCTGCGGTGGCCTGTGTTGTGGATGTTCGTGGCCTGTATCAGCACCTGGCAAAACGAGCCGTGGCCGCTGGAGCAACCCTGCGCATGCGCCACACCGTCGAGCAGACGCTGCTCGAAGATGGACGCGTCAGCGGGGTGACGGTGAAGAACCATTTGAGCGCGCGCAGCAGTGTGCACGCGGCCGTCACAATCGATGCCAGCGGCGTTTCGCGCCATGTTGGAGTACGCACCGGCATGGGCGAAGCCTTCCATCGCTACGGCTACGGTGCCGAGTACGACCTGTT
>JAFMRP010001122.1 GCA_017354095.1 Ktedonobacteraceae bacterium | reverse complement strand
CGTTGTCGATCGCCCCGGAGTCAGGTATCACTTCAAGATTTCTGTTCATCTTATCCTCCCGGTTGAGATGATTTCTCTATTAATTAAGGTTAGGGGAATTGTAGCCTGTCCCGCCATCTAAGGTATTCATCGATGGCACGAGAGCCTTCATTATTACATCCAACGATAACATCATCTGTTACCACAGTACAGTCAAATGCGCGGTCCACCAACTTCAGGATCTCAGTTATGCTGGGAAGAGCATTCCTGACAAATGGCGTTTTAAGCGATCCTAGGAACATCTGCGCATCATCCACGATAACCGCTGAGCCTGCCAGGAGAGTCGAAGGCGCAGACGACAGCACTCGAAGCTCTTCTAGGACAGGACATAGGTTTCCTGGACGTTCGGCTGCTCTAGGAGACATCGGGAACCAGTGTGCATCCAGTACGAAGAGTGTTGGTTGATCCATCTGAGCGACATACCTGCCTAGAATGACATCCGACTCCCCTTGAAAGAATCTGATACGATCAACCTTATCGTATGTTGCTTTACAGAATTCATGGAGTCCCGAGTCAGATTCCACGGTCCAGACGTCATCAACCATGGCAGCTAGCTGAAGCGCTCCGAAACCAAAGTGACTACCAGTTTCTACGGCCACTCGCAGGTCTTGCGCTTTTATCAAGTTTGCTGCAATTGGCGCGTGGAGCCCCCAGAAGACGTCACCCATTTCCAGTTTCTCCTGTTTTAAGATCTGGCGTAGAATACACAGCATCTAGCCTAGACCGGGAGAACCTTGAAGTCTGTTTCCAGACCGCGGCTTCGCCTGGGGCTAGGTGAGCGGGCGGTGGCGTTCCCTCGAAGAGTTCGAACAGGCTCATAGGCACCGTATCTGGGCAAGGGTCCGGTGTTTTCCCGTGGCGCCATCCAAGATCAAAGAACTCCTTATACTGCTCTACAGTCCTAAGCTGAGCAGAGTAAATTCCCTCGATGTGGTCGGGCTGAGCGGCGACGGCGCGATATACAATTAGATCTCCCCAGACACCAAAGTCGTCAGCACCTTCGTGTATTCTCAAGTCGCGCTGGAGCTTTACCCAGTCCGCTCTAGAGACAAGGCGACAGTCAAAGCGCGGCGCACGCATGTGAAAATCGAATAGGCGCTTAAAGTTAACTTGCCGCAAGTCTTCTGGCGAATCATAGATGAAGAGCCGCCTGACCTCGGCAACTTGTTTCGTTGCTGCAAGCTGCACAAGAGTACGGTAGTATCCGCGGGACCATGTATCGAATACGAAATCCTTGTTGCTGAGAGGGTAAACCAGTCGCAATGTCTGGTTTTTTCTGTTAGCCACTACAGTGCAAATTATTTCGGTACATGCGAAGGAAAGCTCATCTACTCGCACCTCTTCTTTAGTGGCCGCATTGTATAGACGATCCTGCAGGCTTGATATCATGCGGTCAAAGTATTGTGCAGGAAAGTTTTTATCGTAATCTACCCGTTCCAGGATTGCAAAGTATGACTCGCGAATTTCCTCAAGTTTTCTATCGATGGAACGACGGAGGTTTCGCGATGACTCCAAGCGACGCTCAATTGATACGAGAGCAGCAGTTGACCAAGAGAGGCGAGTAACTGCCATGACAGTGTAGACCGCAAAACCTAGCATGATTTGCTGGAAAACATCAAAGACTGGCGTGCCATTCTTATGGCTTATGATGCCTGTTAGTAGCGGCACGATTACCGCTACTGCAGCCTCTAGCAGTGTCCGTAGAACCGGCGCGGATACTCGATGCGCTCCGCGCGACTGAGGGGTAACTTCAGACATCTGCTGAACGCACTGCCAGCTCGACGTGCTGGCGCCTCTCACGTGATCCGCGCGGGATGAGCCACTGGCTCATTCACCACCCCCTTGGCCCGGGGCACGCCACCCTCCAGCGAGCCCTTCATACACAGTATGACGTGCATGTCGATGGTTTGGGGTACACAGCCTTAAACGGCCCATAGGAAGCTTCACAGACAGTTGCTCATAGTCATCTGATGTCGAAGGTTAGGCCAATCTAACTCTTTGGTCAGGTTTCTCGTCCCTGCCATCCGCGTTGACCCAGCACAGCATCTATTACCAGGAGCTATTCAGCTTTGTTGAACTCTCAGCAGCGATGGAGTCGGAGCTACGAGACCTGGTGATCTCCTCCGGTAACTATCCCATATACCTCCATCCCCAAATCCCATACCAACAACCCCTCATGCCGCTCTCTGCGCATCGTCCCCGGCTGTATCCCCAGCACCGCACCGGCGCGCTGCCGCCTGGCCTCCAACGTCATGCCGGTGGTACCCGGCTTCAGGCAGAGCAGGATGGACAGCGCCTCGGCCTCCGGTCCCCCGATGCGCTCTAGCGCTTCCCGAACGATGCCCTCAGCCTGTATGGCCCGCTCATAGATCGTGGCATCCGGGTTCGCTTCTGACGGGAGCAGCAGCTCGACCAGCTCAGGTGTGAAGCGCACTAGCCGCGAAGCTCTCGCGCCGTGGCGCAACGTCCGGCGTAGCTCCGTATACAGCGCCTCGACGTCGAGGCGCCTG
>JAFMRP010001121.1 GCA_017354095.1 Ktedonobacteraceae bacterium | reverse complement strand
TAAAATACAAGCATGTATTTTTTGAGGAGGAATAATGACGCAACAGACAGGCGCCCGAGGCGAAGGGGCGCCGAAAGGCGATAAGCGCGAGCGCACACGGGCGAAGCTAATTGAAGTAGCAGCACAGGTCATTGGGGAAAAGGGCTATGAGCGGGTGACGTTGGAGGAAGTCGCGAGACGGGCGGGCATGACGCGTGGGGCAATCTACGGCAACTTCAAGAATCGGGATGACCTCATCCTGGCGGTGGTGACCACCCGCTGGCAGCCCATCGCTCCGTCGTGGCGGCCTGGTGCATCGCTCAAAGAGCAATTGCGTCTGCTGGCCGATGCCGTGGTGGCGTCGGTCCCAGCACGCCGCACGCAGGCAGTGGGAGCATTCTCGTTCCAGCAGTATGCTCTGACCCACGAAGAGTTACGAGCGCGCCTGGTTGAAACGAACATCGCCATCTACCGCTGGGCCGAGCACAGCGTGCTGCAGGTCATGCCTGAGAGCATCCTGCCCATGCCAGTCGATCAGTTTGTGAAGGTGCTGCACGCCCTGACAGAGGGGCTGCTCTATCTGCGCTTTCTGACCCCCGAACTGATTACGGACGAGGTGATCCGCGCCGCGTTCGAGGCCCTGGCGTGAGCGGGGAGAGCCGAGCAGATCGCAATTGGCTCACACCTACGGTGGCTACGATGGCTTCTGGCGCGTTGGCTCACATGGCGAAGGCATGACCGTCAACCTGGTCGCGATCGATATGGGTGAGCTTTGTTGGCCAGATCGTTATAGCCAGCACGCCCGCGTTGTGCTATACTGCGCATAGTTGCAAATGTAGTGTAGGGATCAGATATATCGCTTTTCGCGCGGTGTATCACAGGAGGTATACGTTATGACAACCAACCCTTTCTCATCAGAAGCATCTTCTAATCCCCGGCGCGGACAGCCCCGCACAGGCGAGCACATGACCGTCGAAGAATACTTCCGGCTCGACGATCTTTTCCCCTTTGTGAAGTATGAATTTCAGGATGGCCAGGTCCGGCTGATGGCCGGCGGGACCGGCGAGCACGATATGATTGCTTTTAATACGCGTGCTGCAATTGATCTGAATTTTCGCTCTGGGCCCTGCTTTGTGCGAGGCGCAGATATGCGCGTGCTCGTTGAGAAAAGCGGCGCCTACTTCTATCCCGACTGTACCGTCTCCTGCGATGTATCGGATCGACGACGCGGCAACAGATTGATCCGCTCACCGCGCATCGTTGTCGGGGTGCTCTCCCCCTCGACCGAGAACGATGACCGCGGAAAAAAGCTTAAGGCCTACCAGTCCGTGCCAACAATTCAGGAGATCGTACTGATCGATCAGTTCGCTCCGCACGTGGAGATCTACCGGCGCGATGAGGACGATGAGATGGTGTGGCGTCACCTGGTCTTTGAGCCGAACGAGGAGGTGGAACTGGCCAGCGTCGATGTGCGCATCAGCTTTGAGGAGATCTACCGCGGCGTCAAATTCGATGAGCCACTGCTCCAGGACGCGCAGGAGTAGCCAGCGAGTTTACAGACATCGCACAATTTCGCGACGCCCGTGCGCGAAACAGGCACTTATATCGCTTGCGAAAACTCCTACTGCCATGCAATATTCATTTTTGTGAGGTATATTCACAATTTGCAATGGCAGATTTTTTGTGCCGCCGCGCGCGGCCAGGGGGGAGAGAATTCGCATGGAACTGGAGCGCTATGGACGATTGATTGACAGCCTGGGCGAGCGCTATTACCTCGAACGCAGCCTGGGCAGCGGCGGCATGGCCGATGTCTGCCTGGCCTGGGACGAGCAGGAAGAGCGCGCCGTAGCCATCAAGGTCATCAAACAGGATCAACTCGACCAGCGCACCCTCGACCGCTTTATGCGTGAAGCCGCGCGCATCGCTTCCTGGCGCCATCCCAACATTCTGCGCATCTACAGCGATTTTCAGCTGGAACTGCTCGACGCCGAACTTGGCTCGGTTATTCCCTATATTGTGATGGAGTATGCCGAGGGCGGCGATCTGCAGCGCCGCCTGCGTCCCGGCCAGCCCTGGCCGCTGCCGGACTGCCTGCGCGTCTTCGAGCAGCTCTGTTCCGCCGTGGCCTACGCGCATCGCCGGGGCGTGATCCACCGCGATCTCAAGCCCCTCAATATCCTCTTCCGCCCGCTTCCCGATGGCTCCGAACAGGTTGTGCTCAGCGATTTTGGTCTGGCGATCTCTACTGAAGCCAGCCATATCACGTTCGCGCGCGGCGGCACGCCGCACTATATGGCCCCCGAGCAGTTCCGGGGCGTGGTGCTGCCGGCCTGCGATATCTTCGCGCTGGGCGTGATCCTGTATCAGCTCTGCACCGGGCGCCGCCCCTTCCAGCGCACTGTCAGCGATCTGCTGCCTGACGCAGATTATGTTCCGCCCACGCCGCCCTCTTCGCTCAATCCGCAGCTTCCACCGGCCCTCGATGCGGTGCTGCTGTGCGCCCTCGCTGAAGATCCTGACGAACGATTCGCCTCTGCCGACCTTTTCTGGCAGGCGGTGCGCGCTGCCTGCAC
>JAFMRP010001120.1 GCA_017354095.1 Ktedonobacteraceae bacterium | reverse complement strand
CAATCGAGTGGGTTTTAATGGGCTGGCCTGGTCGCCAGATAGCACCCGCGTAGCATCTTCCACTGTTGAGGGTGTGCAAATCTGGGATGCGACTACCGGTAAGCACCTGGTCAACGTCCCATTGTCTAGCACAACAGGATTCCCGTATGGGCTGGCCTGGTCGCCCAATAGCCAGTCGCTGGCAGTGGTGACAAATCAGAAACTCCTCATTGTCGATGGCAAGACTGGCGCTATCCTGCATACCTATTCTGAGCCCGCCGCCAGTGTGAATACTGCCACCCACGATCCTTACCTTGCGACACTGATGCCCGCGAGCGGCGGCACAGGCTTCAGGGCTGTTACCTGGTCCCCCGATGGCCGTTCCATAGCAGCCGCAGTGAGCACTGGAGCCCAGGGCCATATCCAGGTGTTGAACGCACAGACCTTAACGCCTGCCTACACACTCCAACTGAGTGGCAATTATGTCCCGGGTGCGCTGGCCTGGTCACCCGATGGCCAGTATCTTGCGGCGGGCGTCTTCAATACGCAACCAGGAGGTCAGACTGTTCCCCCGGAACAAGAAGCGATGATCTGGGCCTGGAACCTCTCCACCCACCAGCTTGTGTTCCAGAAGCCGGGAGATAGCCCTGCCTTTCAGCCCAAAACTCATAACTTGGCCTTTTTATTAAGCCGCAATGGTTCTTCATCGCTTGAGATCTGGGACCTGGCCAGCGGTAAACAGCTCAAACACTACCAGAACCACCAGATCACAGGTTCCGGCACGCTGGCCTGGTCGCCCGATGGCCGTCACCTTGCCTATGCGGAAGGCACATATGGCATAGATTCAGGTTCTACGGTGACCATCATGGATATCGACAACGGCCGTTCAATTTACACCTATATGGGACACCATCTGTATATTAGCCAGTTGGCCTGGTCGCCCAACGGGAAGTACATTGTCTCCGCAGAAGGCCAGACAAGCGGCCCCATGGTGGCGAAAGTATGGACCGCCGGCTAACCGCGCCATCATCCCAAAAAGTTGCCAGGGGCACCACCGCCCCTGGCAACACCCAAAAACAAGCATGCCAACCTGCTCTCCCAGAGCTTGAGAGGAGCGTGCTTCGATCTCAGGGATGACGGTCGGCAACAAGTTGTAAGATGATATTCTGTTCAAGAAATGCCTTCAACCCTGCGAGCACCAGGGCGAAGCCTTCGGCTGAAGCAATTGCCTGTTTAGCTTGTTCATCCCCATTTCCACTGAAACCGGTGTTCGTGATGCTCACAAATGTCGCGTTCTCATCCCGCACAATAAAGATCCACTCCACCATAGTAGGCTGATCGAAGGCAGACCATTCAATGAGAATGCGCTTCTGTTCTTCAATGGCCAGGACCTTTACCTGGACGGAAAAGCCATACATCTCCCAATCCCATTGAACCTGCTTGCCAGGTTCCAGCCTTCCACTGCCTCTGCTAAACCAGAATTTGGATGTCTTTGCCGGATCGATAAACGCTTCAAAGACCTCTGCCACTGGGCGGCGAATCAGCATTTCCGCTTTTGCCACGGGTCTCTGTGTGAGTTGGAGGTTTTCCATTCCGATGTTCCTTTCAAATCAAGAGCTATTACTGGTGACTCGATCCTGGCTTGTCGCTGTCACCTTCAATAAAATCCTTTAACCGCTGCAAGCGCTCTTCCCACTGCTTGCCAATAGTCTCAATCCAACTACTGGCGGCCTGGAGTGATTGTGGATCGAACACATATTGCCTCTCGCGTCCTGATCTCTGTGTCTGTACTAATCCAGCATGGAACAACAGATCAAGTTGCTTCATGATCCCTTGCCGGCTGATCGGAAATTCCCGCGCGAGCTGTGTCGCCGTTTTGGGACCGCTCTGCGCCAATCGGGTTAACAATCTCCTCCGGGTCGTATCCGCAAGGGCCGTAAACACACGATCTTCGATCTCTATCATGATCCCCTCGATAGCAAGTAGGTGCTCAGGCTGTTCAGCATGTGTTCCCACCCCTGTGTGTTGTTCTTGAAATGAGTCTCTCGCACCTCGTCTGGCAACGCCTCGAACCCCTGCTCCGTTACTGTGATGCGGATTCCTTCGGGCACTGTTTCCAGCGCAAAAACTACCAGGGTCTGTGCCGGATGGGGCGGGGCGATTTGCCAGCGAAATCCGAAGCGCTCCATCGGCTCAACGATGGCAATCGAGCCCTCACCACCCCAGCCAAACGTCAGGGCTTCGCCAACAGCTAGCCGGTCAAAGCGGATTGGCTCAAACCAATTTGCAATATATTCCGGCGTAGTAATCGCCCGCCATACCTGCTCACGATCTGCCGCAACAACGATGCTCCGCTCGATCACAACTGCTTCCATGAAGAACTCCTTTCTTGTGCAACTATTCAGTTGCACTATCCTATCACATATCTGCCCATTGTGCAACTATTCAGTTGCACAATGGCACATCAACAGCAATAGTTAGGAGAAGAACTCCACCATCGCTTGCTTGCCTGCCACCTGCCTCACAACTTCACATCTCTGAATCTGCACACATCAATGTAAATCCGCATCTATCA
>JAFMRP010000233.1 GCA_017354095.1 Ktedonobacteraceae bacterium | reverse complement strand
CAGGTTTTGGTGTGGGGGTTGGGGATGGGGGGCGAGGAGTGGGGGTTGGTTTTTGATGCGCGTTGATGCTAATGGCCCCGCCAGCGCTGGGAGTGGGGGTTGGCGGCGTGGTCGCCTGGATGTCTGGTGTATTCGCCGCGTTTCCCGTTGTTTGCCGGGCTGTCGTATCTGGACCACAGGCCGCTAATAACGTCACCAGCAGTAATACGATATACAACCAGGCAAGCTTTCTCACAGAACAACTCCTCGTATTATTTTATGTTAAACTGATTGCTTTGCACAGTTTAGCATAGAGGTATGTCGATTTTGTGGCCTGGCCTGCTTCTATGGTACTAATTGGGTATCGAGGCGTATAGATAATACAAAAAGCGCCTCCTCGCCAGCTGGCGGAGGAAGCGCTTTTTGTACGTTTTTTCTATGCTTTTTATATATAGGGGATGAGCATGTGGACTACATCATGCCGCCCATGCCCATGCCACCCATGCCGCCCATGCCGGGAGCACCAGCCGGGGCCGCGGGAGCCTTCTCTTCGGGCGCGTCGGTGATCAGCGTGTCGGTAGAGAGCACCATACCGGCGATACTCACCGCGTTTTGCAGTGCTGAGCGGGTCACCTTCACCGGGTCGATGATGCCGGCCTTGAACATGTCGACATATTCGCCGGTCGCGGCATTGAAGCCGAAGCCGCGGGGATGGTTGCGCACGCCCGAGACTGTCACCGCGCCGTCATAGCCAGCATTGAACGCGATCTGGCGCAGCGGCTCCTCAAGCGCGCGGCGCAGGATGCTGATGCCAGTAGCCTCTTCGCCCGTCGCCTGCAGCTTGTCGAGTGCCTCGACCGCGACAACCAGGGCGCTGCCGCCGCCGGGGATGATGCCCTCTTCGATAGCGGCGCGGGTCGCCGAGAGCGCGTCTTCGACGCGATGCTTCTTCTCTTTCAGCTCGACCTCGGTCGCGGCACCAACTTTGATCACGCCCACACCTCCGGCCAGCTTGGCCAGGCGCTCCTGGAGCTTCTCGCGATCGTAGTCGCTGGTGGTCTCAAGGATCTGCATGCGGATCTGCTGCACGCGACCCTGGATGGCCTGCTGTTGGCCGGCACCCTCGACGATCGTGGTCAGCTCTTTGGTGGAGCGCACCGTGCGTGCGCGGCCAAGATCCTGCAGGGTAGCGCTTTCCAGCTTCGTGCCTTTTTTCTCGGTGAGGAAGGTCGCGCCGGTCAGGATGCTGATATCTTCGAGCATGGCCTCGCGGCGATCGCCGAAGCCGGGGGCTTTGATGGCCAGGACGCTGAAGGCACCCTGCATCTTATTGACGATCAGAGTTGCCAGGGCCTCACCGTCGATGTCCTCGGCGATGATTACCATCTCTTTGCGGCCGCTCTGCAGCACCTGCTCCAGAATTGGCAGGATATCGGCGATAGCGCTGATCTTTTTGTCTGTGACCAGGATATAGGGATTGCTCAGTTCGGCAACGGTGTGCTCTGTGTTGGTGGTCATGTAGGGAGAGATGAAGCCGCGGTCGAACTGCATGCCTTCGGTATACTCTTTTTCAGTGGCGATACCGCGGCCCTCTTCAACGGTGATGACACCGTCTTTGCCGACTTTCTCCATTACCTCGGCGATCAGTTCGCCGATGGTGGGATCGGCGGCAGAGATAGAGGCAACCTGCGCGATCTCTTCGGGGGTTTCAACTGGCTTGCTCATCGCCTGGATATCGGAGATCACGGCTTCGCAGCCTTTCTCCAGACCATGGCGCAGCTGCATCGGATTGGCACCGGCAGCCAGGTTCTTCAGGCCCTCGGTCACAATCGCGTGCGCCAGCACGGTCGCGGTGGTAGTGCCGTCTCCGGCAACGTCATTCGTTTTGGTCGCGGCCTCTTTGAGCAGCTGAGCGCCCATATTCTCAAATGAATCGGGCAGTTCGATCTCGCGCGCGATCGTCACGCCATCGTTGGTGATGGTTGGCGCGCCAAACGATTTGTCAAGCACCACGTTGCGGCCACGGGGACCAATGGTGACGCGTACCGCTCCTGCCAGTACGTCCATGCCTCTTTTGAGGGCGTGACGTGCATTCTCGTCAAACTGTAGTCGTTTTGCCACGAAATGTACTCCTGTTTATTCTCTATAGTGTTTCACGTGGATGGGTTTATGCTATAATACCCATGATGTCGCTTTCGCGCAGAATTAAATATTCTTCGCCATCCATCTTGACTTCTGTGCCCGCGTATTTCGCGAAAAGCACGTGCTGTCCAACTTTGACTTCTGGCGTTGTGCGTTTGCCGTTGTCCAGTACCTTGCCGTTGCCCACTGCCAGCACTTCACCTTCCTGGGGCTTCTCCGTGGCTGTATCAGGCAGCACAATGCCACTTTTAGTCTTCGTTGCTCTTTCTACTGCCTTGATGACCACACGGTCACCAAGGGGACGAATCTTCATGCTCATGCGGAGCCATTCCTCCCTTTCGATGTCTCTCTTTATGTGAGATCTCTTCTTCTTAAAGAGAAGGCAAGGTAATACCCGCCCCTATTCAGCTTTTAGCACTCTGATCCCGAGAGTGCGAACCGGCTATATAATACTACATAGCAATCTGATGCGCAAGTGGATGTCTCTCTCTATTGTAAACCGCCGGCCTTTCTTTTGCGTATATCTATGAGAAAATGTGAAACTCGGGGCACGCGATTTTTTGCCCTGTCCATCGTCTCTTATATGAGCAGCAATTTTGCGCAGTGGCTCTATTGATATGCCTGTATATCGTTTTATCATGATCGTACAAAAGGCACAAAGGTAAGCTACCTCACTTTTCGGCAGCACCGGCAAGTGCTATACTTAGCATTGATTGATCAGTCTATTTTAGAGAATCAATCGCACATTTCATGCAGGAGCAGCCTTTAATGAACGGACAGTGGGACCCGGGTGGCGGTGATGCCGGGGAAAATCAGCTTGTGGGACGTTTTGGCAATTACGATCTGATCCGGCGCATCGAGGTCGGGGGCATGGGCGAGGTATACCTGGCCCGTCAGCGTACCGCGTTCGGGCGCGAGGTGGCCGTGAAAATCATACGACCGGACCTGGCTTACGATGTCACTGTCCGTAAGCGCTTCTTGCGCGAGGCCGAGGTCAGCGCGCACCTGAAGCATGATCATATCCTGCAATTGATCGAGTTCAGCGAGCATGAAGGGCGGCTGTTTCTGGTCACTCCTTATATCAAGGGGGGGACGCTGGCTCAGCGGCTGCGCAGCGGCGTGCTGCCTCCTGCAGAAGTGGCTCGTCTGTTCTCGGCCCTGGTGCGAGCTGTCTCGTATGTGCATAAGCGCGGCGTGATCCATCGCGATCTGAAGCCGGGCAATATCCTGCTTGACCGCCAGGAGGAGAGCGGCGAGGTCTATGTGCGCCTGATCGATTTCGGTATTGCCTCCATTGCCGGGTCATCCGCCAGTCCACCTCTTACGACCAACGGGCACGAGGTGGGCACCGCTGCCTACATGGCTCCCGAGCGCCTGGATGGTGTTGTGGCTCCCAGCAACGATATTTACTCGCTCGGCGTCATTCTGTACCAGATGCTCACAGGGGCCGTGCCACCCTCGACCGGAAAAGCCGGTGCCATACCGGCCGCGCTGGAGGCGATTGTCGATCGCTGCACCTGCTTTGATCCCGCCGATCGTTTCGCCAGCGCTGATGATCTGTTGCGTGCCTTTGAGCTGGCCTGCCGGAAGCTGCTACCGCGTGAAGCCCTGGATGCCTCCTTTTTTCCCACGCACATGTTGCCCGATGAGCATTCCGTGCCAACGGATGTCGATGGAGAGCCGGTGGCACCGCTGCTCACCTCGTCAGGTCAGATTGCCGTGGTGCGTCCCGATGGCCGTCCGGTCAATGAAGGAGTGTTTATCCATCGCGCCGATATTGTAAGCGGCTCGCCCCAGTCCCGGATCGCGGCCAACCAGACGTTTCAGCAGGACGACTATAATGCGACCACTTCGCACGTCCGCCCTGACGATCTGCCGCCCTCTGTGCGCAGGAGGCTGGCCAGTAGTGGCGCAGCTAGCACCGCGCCTCCCGCGCGGCCACCTGTGAGCCGCCGCAGAAAAGGCTCGCTGGTCGCTACTATTTCCATCGCTATGGTGATATTGCTCGTGAGCATCACCGGCATCGGTTATCTCATTTTTGTCTCGTCCATTTCGGCGACCGTTACCGTCACCCCGCAGGTGCAGACGGTCAGCCGCGAGTTCATTATCACTGCTAAGATCGGCCAGAAAACCGTTGATACCCGCACCTCAACCATTCCGGCTTTCACGCTCACAACGAAGAAAACCGCTTCGCAGAGTGGCGAAACCACGGTTCCGCTTGGCTGTATTCTGTTTCTCTGTAAACGCGTGGTGACATTTGACGATGTCAACAAACTGGCGGACAAGATCCGTCCGCCGCTTCAGGCGCAGATCAGGCAGGATTTGAGTCGCCAGGAGCAGACGGGCGGTTTTATGCAGGTGGGGAATGTGGTCTTCTCCGATACGGATGGCACGCCAACCTCTAAGCCGGGCCTGGGAGAAGAGAGCAAAACCCTGACGGTGACGCTGACGGAACAGGGAACCGCGCTGGCGATCAAGTCAAAAGATGCGCGCGACCTGGCGGTTACACTGCTGCGCCAGGCGCTGCCCGCGAACTTCGCGCTCATTGATCAGATGACGCGGGTCAGCCAGCCCGTTTTGCTGAGTATCAGTGGCAGTGGTGATCTAAAACTGGCCATTGCGGCTGGCGGCGTGGCGCGTTACCAGGTACCCAAGGAGCAGCTCAATGATATCCAGAATCATGTCGCGGGCATGAAAGTGTCGGACGCACGTAAATACATTATTGAGCATCAAGCGGGATTAAATGGTGAAAGCACAACGATAAGTGTCTCGTTTAGCGACACCCTGCCCAGTAATGTCGCGCAGATCAAGCTGATCGTCGCGGACCCGGCGAAGCTGCCTCCTGTACGCCTGCCGACGCTGCCGGCCGTCACGCCAACCATCCAGGCGTAGCGCTGCGTTGTCTACTCGGGCACATCGTCTTCGCCGGGCGTCTCTTCTCGCAGCTCTTTCCACAGCGCCCGCACGGTGCGCGTGGTGATGTCGTAGTTGAAGCCGCGCCGCTGCAGGAAAGAGCCGAGCCGTCGCGCGAACGTGGTGTAGTCCATACCTGGCTGGCGGGCCAGCATCTGCGCCTTTTTACGCGCGGCCTCCTCCACTCGCTCCTCATCCTGCTCGCTGCTGACCAGTTCATCCACCACTTCGCGCTTCACTCCCTTCATGCGCAGCTCGCTCTTCAGGGCGCGTGCACCACGCGGGCTGAAGCGGTCGCGCGACTCCACCCAGAAGGTGGTGAAGTCGCGATCGTTTACCAGTTCGAGCTGTTCAAGTCGCTCTAGCACGGCGTCGATCAATTCGCTCGGGGTATCCTTACGCCTCAGGTAACGGCGTATCTCCTCGCGGCTGCGTGGGCGCAGGGCCAGGAAACCCAGGGCGCGCTCCACTGCCTGCTGTTGTGCTTCCCCCTCTCGCAACTGCGCCAGCTGTTCGGGAGTAAGCTCCTGATCGACCTTCAAACCCATCTGGTAGACCAGCAGGGCATGGACGCCCAGCAGAAATTGTCCATCAACAGCGACGTTGACGCGGTCGGGATTATTTACCTGCGGTTGTAGTGCTGTAATGCGCATAATTGTGTATAACTCTGTGGAAAACTTGTGGAAATGCCTTGCCGCCTGCTCTAGCCATGGTTACCGTTGGGACCTGGACGGTCTTCGGTCGTTAGTGGGGAAGCGTCATCGGAAAGATATTTCGCGACGATCTCGATCAGACTATCGACATCAAAAGGCTTCTCAAGGTAATCATCAGCCCCGCTCATATTGGCGAGTTTACCGGTATCAGAATGGGCTGAGAGCATAATCACAGGAATATGCGCCGTGATTACATCACTCTTCAGGCGCTGGCAGATGGCACGTCCATCCTGACCCATGAGCAAAACATCGAGCAAGATCAGATCCGGTAGGCCCTGCTCAAAATGCTCCAGGTAGCTGCCATCCATACTGGTGATGACCTGGTAGCCCTCTCCCTCAAGCACCATCCGTATAACTTCAACGATACTCTCATCGTCATCAACGACCAGCAGCTTCTTAGCCATAAATTGCGGCGCGCGGGCCCTCCATATTGCTAATTGATGTGACCGACCCCGGTAGAGGCAGGAAATGCCCTCTCCTTCGTCTATGTCCTACTATTATACCATAGATGAGTTGAGAGCATTTTATTTTCTATTTTCTTCTTTGCCGCTTGCTGGCGGTGGTCTGGTTATCTACTCCCACTCAATGGTGGCCGGCGGTTTGGAGGTAATGTCGTAGACCACTCGATTGACAGCCGGTATCTCATTGACCAGTCGATTGGCCATACGGCCCAGCAGGTCATACGAGAGCCTGGCCCAGTCCGCCGTCATAAAATCGCCAGTCGTGACGGCGCGTATGGCCACCACATTGGCATACGTGCGATAATCGCCCATCACACCGACGCTTTGCAGCGGTGTCAGTACCGCGAAAGCCTGCCCCAGTTCGCGATAGACACCGGCCTTGCGGATCTCGTCGACAACAATTTTATCGGCCGTGCGCAACGTCTCTAATTTCTGCTCGTCGATCGCGCCGATGATCCGAATAGCCAGGCCGGGACCGGGGAAGGGATGGCGCCATACCCATTCAGCGGGCAGGCCGAGCTGCAGGCCAATTTCGCGTACTTCGTCCTTGAAAAGCATACGCAGAGGCTCGACCAGTTTGAATTCGATATCTCTGGGTATGCCGCCAACGTTGTGGTGGGTCTTGATCTTTGTCGCGGTGGCGGCGGTGTCGTGGCTGGTGCTCTCAATGACGTCGGGATAGAGGGTGCCCTGGGCCAGGAAACTGATGCGCCCTTGCTCTGTCTCCAGCCGCTGGGCTTCCTTCTCAAAGGTACGCACAAATTCTTCGCCGATGATCCGGCGCTTCTGTTCGGGATCTTCCACCCCGACCAGCCGTGCCAGGAAGCGCTCGCGAGCGTCCACAACGACCAGGGGAATATGCATGTGGTTGCTAAACGTCTCTACTACCTGCTCGCGTTCGCCTGTCCTCATGCAGCCGGTATCCACAAAGACGCAGGTCAGCTGTTCGCCGATA
>JAFMRP010001119.1 GCA_017354095.1 Ktedonobacteraceae bacterium | reverse complement strand
ATGTTTTATACTGGTGGATAGCAGGCTATGCTACGTTTAAGGATGGACTGAGTCAGAGAGCAGGATTTTCTCTATGCGTATCCTCATTACCGGAAGCTCAGGGCGAGTGGGGGCGGCCATTGCCGCCCGGCTCGTCGAGTGGCACGAGGTGATCGGCATTGATGTGGTGCCCGGTCAGTGGACGTGCCACCTGGCGGATGTGACTGATCGCACGCTCATGTTTCAGCTGGCGCGCGAGGTCGATGCCATCGTTCACACAGCTTCGCTGCACCATCCACATCTGGCGACTCACTCCGAACAAGATTTTATCGCCACCAATGTGACCGGCACGCTCAATCTGCTGGAGGCTGCTACCCAGGCCGGTGTACGCCGTTTTGTCTATACCAGCACAACGTCGCTCTACGGCCATGCTATGCACTCGCGCAGGAAGGCGGTCTGGGTCACGGAAGATCTCAAGCCTCGCCAGCGCGATATCTACGATTATACGAAAATTCTGGCCGAGAATCTGTGTCGCCGGTTTGCCATGACGAACAAGCTATCGGCCATCTGCCTGAGGATTGCCCGCTGTTTTCCCCAGGAGCCACACCTGCTGGCGCTTTACCGGCTCTATCGTGGGGTGGACGTTCGTGACGTGGCGGTCGCCCACGAACTGGCCCTGACCAATCGCGATATGCAGTTTGGCATCTTTAATATCGCCGCTCAATCCCCCTTCCGCGAAAGTGATGCTCCTCTGCTGTTGCATGACGCGCCGGCAGTGCTGAGGGAGCGTATGCCGGAGGCGCTGTCGATCTTCGCGCGCCATAACTGGCCCCTGCCGCAGAGCATTGACCGCGTATATGTTATCGAGGCCGCGCAGCGTCATCTGGGCTACCAACCGGTCTACAACTTCAAAGCATATATACAGGAGCTGGAAGAGGCTCAGGCCAGCTGTTAGGATTGCCAGCAACCTGCGCGATATGCCCCGGTAAAAACTGTTGGAAGTGTTATTTCTGTTGGATGGAGGTCGTTGTATTGAACCAACTAAAGGAGAAGAGGATTTTTGCCAAAACTCGTACCGAAAAGCTCCACAAAGCTCCACAGCCGCTTCTCAAGCTGATTCAAAGCTCCACACAAGCTCCACAAAGCTCCACACAAGCTCCACAAGCTCCATAGCCGCTTGAGAGGCAGGATGAGAGTGGTTGTGTGCTCCGCGTGGCGAATCGATCATGGGTGGAGGAGCCAAGAAAACGACAATTCGGACAGAAACGACAGATTTTATAGGGACAACATTGTCCGTTTCACGCGATTCGGACGTGAAAACGAACAAAAGTAACACTTGTAACAGAAGTAACGCTTTTTGGGGAGGGAAAAGTGTTACTTCTGTTGGTTTCTTATTTTTTTCGTTGAGACTCACTATATTGTGTCCTTGAGATACACGTCCACAAATTCTGCGACGTCCTATCGCATCCACTCCGCCATATCGTCACAACCTGCGAACCCGTTCTGCTCATGCGCCGTCTCTGCACACGCTCAACATGTATACGAAAATGCCGCATCTTTCCTTGCGTTTATGTATACTTCGCATGGGTCGTAAGAAAAAAGGCGAATTGGAGAACACAAAAGCAGGCTGCGAAAGGTGCGCGTCATATGAAAATGAAAATCGTTGCGGGTCTGGCGTTTTTACTCAATGCATTCCTCTTTGGTACGTATTACGCGGTAACGAAAGAGGCGATGGTTCATATTGACCCGATCGTATTTACATTTTTCGTGATGATCGCGTTGATTCCTGCCGCGCTCTGCATCCTGGCCTTTTCCTGGCAGCGACTGACCTGGCAGGCGTGCAAAAGCGGGATGCTGCTGGGGAGCTGTCTCTGCCTGGGATTATTCACGCTGGCCGTCGCGCTCAAGCAGAATAGCGCTACCAGCACTGCTTTTTTCCCATCGCTTAACGGGCTGCTGGCCGCGCTTGTCTCCTGGCTATTTTTGCGCAAGCCTATCGCGAGCATTACCTGGCTCGCGGGCGTCATCTCGGTCATCGGCGCGGCGCTGTTGATCTTGAACACGCCCATGGGGGGGCTGCGCGGCTCGACGATTGCTTTTATTGGCGGGCTCCTCTGCACGCTCTACGTTTTTCTGGCCGATCACGAGCAGCGCGACCCATCGACCTACTGGCCCCTTTTCGGCGTTGAGCTGTTGACCATGGCGGCCTGGGCCTGTCTGCTTGGCCTGCTTTTCGGTGACTGGCAGGATTTACGCCCCACGCCTGGCGATGTGGGCGCCATGTGTTATATCGCCTTTGGCACGACCTTCTTGCCGACCTTGATCACCGTCTTGCTGCAGAAACATATCTCGCCGGTAACGGTCTCCTTCATTTATATTCTGGAGCCGATCCTGGGAGCGCTGGTGGCCTATGTCTACCTGGGGGAAACGCTTCCACCGATCGGCTATCTGGGGGGAGCTATGGTGGTTGTGGGGGTGCTCCTCAATACCTGGGGGACGGCTGAGCGCCCGACTACTGGAGGGCTCTCCCTGCGCTGGCGCGGTGCGCCCACCGCCAGAGCGGGACAGGGCACGCT
>JAFMRP010000019.1 GCA_017354095.1 Ktedonobacteraceae bacterium | reverse complement strand
GACTAGCGGTACTCGGTCATGTTTTCGCTGGTAAAACATGATTTTCGGCACTTGACAGGAAGAAAATCGGCGAGTTGTGGTGAAAAACCGGTCGCAGAATCCTTACCGTAGGGATTTCATCTGTAGGGACTCTGTGCCCAAATTGGTCCCCATTGAGCCCGTTGTTTCGCTCAATCAATCGCTTTGGGGTCCTTTCGCAGAACGTCTGCAGGCGTTCTGGTAGAGGTTGTCAGTCTCAACGAGAAAGCGCTCACAGCAGCCAGTGATCTACTGCACTGTTGTTGATCCAGAAAACGGTTCTAGGGAAGCGCTTCTGCTCGTAATTATTGTTAGGTTTATGTATGGATGTCACTCGTTGGGAGGGAGTATATTCACTATTATGAAAAACGTATGGAAAACATGTGCGGTGTGTGGAAGGCCCAGTACGGCTCTGAAAGAAGTGCTCGATTCAACCAGCGCTTCCCGTACGGTTCGCCGGGTCTGTGTGCCATGCTCGAAGAAAAAACAGTTCTGTCCGGTGGCCTATGGCGTGACTGAAGACATTGATCCTTTTCCCGAACTGATGCATCTCAAATGGTAGGACGTATCACCATGACCCTGGAGATCCAGGGCCATTATTTTTTCTCTGTCTTTGAGCTTATACCGAAGCATGTCTCGATACGTCCGCATAAAGTCCGTGCGTTGCTTCGCCAGCAGACGCCCGCTCTCTGGCGCCATCGTTTCGCCTCATTTGAGCAGATTGCCAGGAGATCATCCACAAGAGAGAGGAGCACCAGCGCAGTTTCAGAATGACGGAACAGATCTCACCCAGTGAAGAGGATCGCCAGAGCCAAGAGGAGCAGCCAAAGCGAGATGCAAAGACGGCTTGTCAGGCCGGCACCTACATTGGAAAGCAGATGAAGTTTCTCAGGCAAAACATGACGGTCCCAATTGACACCCTCTTCTGAACTGGTATACTCGTCTTCACGGCTGGCATCTCGCGAGAACAGACCAGCGCACGATTCTGTCATTGGTACCAAGCCGGTGCAGGAAGTCCACTGCAGGCGAACGAAGGGGCCCAACGGGAGCGACAAGCGGCTTCTGTGCCTGCCGACCCTCCGTCTTCCGAACGAGATGCCCCCGAGGATCTAGAACAGTTGGCGGCTCCTCTGCTGGCGATCGAGCGTGGGCTGCCTCTGCTCTCTCGGCTCCTGGCGCGCTGACCGAACCAGCCGAAGACGCTTCCCTGGCTTCCCCAACTCCAAGCCAGCATGGCACGCCAGCCGCTCTGCCCACCAGGATATGGTCAAGGAGGGGAAACGGAACGCGGAGAGCCCGTGTGATCCCGGCTGTCAAGCAATCAATATCGTTGCAAAGAAGATCTTCTCTGCTGGAAAGCATCTCATTTTTGACAGAATATCTCATTTGCTTTACAATAATACATAGTTATCATTTTCCGTGTTTCGATGATGACATCGATGGCATATCTCTGAAGTGTTTTTCAGGAGTATGCTCTCTGTTTCTATGTGAATCATGTCAAAAGGAGCATCATTGTGAATGAATTGCTGACGGTTTCCGAAGTCGCGGCCATGCTACGAGTAGATGACACCACGGTGCGGCGCTGGGTCAAACAGGGTGCGTTGGAAGCGGTCATACTGCCTCACGTCAATGAGAGACAGGCCTATCGCATCAAACGCGAAACCTTGCAGAAGATCATCGGGGAACAAAGCGAGAACGTCTGACAGCCTCGTCTCGTCAGCGTCGTCATAGGTACGCAATGAGAGAACATCTCCATCGATCCTGAAGATCGATGGAGATGTTCTCTGCAGAACCGAAGGAGAAACAGCTCAAACAGATGCGTATGAAAAAAACGAAACCTTCGTCGTGACGATCACGTTCATCTGTGACTTCCTTTTGGCTTTTGTCGCTAGCGGACGTTCGATGCCTTCTCAGATGATCCGTTTCCTCCTGGTGCAATCATTATCCAAAAACACCTCCCTCCATCGTTTTCTACGAAGATAAGCTGTAAACTCAGCATGCAAAGTATGGCATCTTGATCAACGAGGGAGCCACGAGCAGCAATCAGAACCATATCTTCTATTCTTGTGCCCTATATACAAAAATATGTGTCTTGATGCAAATATGGGGATTACATAATATCACCCATAATACCATATATATGTGTATATTCAGAAATGCATCATGAAATCATAAAAACTTATACTACGGTTGTATTGCAAGATCAGAAAGGATGACCTCTATGGGCACAACATCTGCTCAAGATATCATTGCCCTGCCACAAGGGGGCGGAGCACTACATGGCCTGGGCGAAACGTTCTCGCCCGACCTCCACACTGGCACGGCCAATTTCCAGATACCCCTGAGCCTTCCTGCTGGGCGCAACGGCTTCCAGCCGCAGCTCAGCCTCACCTACAGCACCGGACAAGCTAATGGTCCCTTCGGTCTAGGATGGCAACTCAGCATCCCTGGCGTCTGTCGCAAAACCGCCCGTGGTATCCCTATCTACGACGACACACACGATACTTTTATCCTCTCAGGCAGTGAAGATCTCGTTCCCATTGGCCATCCGGCGCCTAACGTGATGCGCTATCGTCCGCGCACTGAAAGCACCTTCGCTCGCATTGACCATGATAGCAGCGCGAATAATAACCATTGGAGAGTTCAGAGCAAAGATGGGTGGGTCAGTTATTATGGTACGCCTGGCATCACCGGGCCCGCCGTGATTACTGACCCACTTCACCCTACACATATCTTCGCCTGGAAATTGACCCATACAACTGATTCCTTTGGCAACCATGTCGACTACACGTATGTTCGCGACGATCAGCGTAGCAGTGGTGCGCATCATTGGGATCAACTTTACCTGGATAGTATCCATTATATTGAAAATGATCTCAAGCCCGATCTCGTACAGGTCAATTTTGAGTATGAGGACCGGCCTGATCCATTTTCCGAGTACCGGGCCGGATTCGAGATCAGGACCATACGTCGCTGCCGCCGTATTACCATCATGGTCAACCAGATACTAACACGTACATATGAGATGACCTATCAGCAAACATACAATAAGCTCTCGCTACTCGCCCAGATTCTGGTTACCGGACATGATGGCGCAGCCACTGAATCGCTGCCGCCGCTCCTCTTCGCCTACAACGATTTCACTCCGCAGCAACGTCATTTCGCACTGGTCACCGGTCCTGATTTGCCAGGTGATAACCTGGACCAACCGCAGTATGCAACGGTTGATCTGTTTGGGAACGGACTGCCCGACATCATTGAGATGGATGACACGGTACGCTACTGGCGCAATTTAGGCAATGGCCGCTTCGACTATCCCCGTCTCATGGAGAATGCGCCTGCGGGACTCAGCTTGAGCGATCCAGGAGTACAGTTTATTGATGCTAACGGTGATGGTCGCTGCGATCTATTGGTCACGTCTGCGACAATTAGCGGCTATTATCCCCTGAACCAGGCTGGAGCCTGGGATCGCCATTCTTTCCAGCGCTATACTGTTGCACCCAGTTTCGACTTAAAAGATGCCGAAGTACGCCTGCTCGATCTAGACGGCGATGGCATCACCGATGCCATGCGTTCCGGCACGCGTATGGAATGCTATTTCAACGATGCAACTCAGGGCTGGCACTCAACACGCGAAGTCGAACGTCAGAGTCTCCCAATGTTTCCGAATGTCTCCTTCTCAGATACACGCGTTAAGCTGGCCGATATGACAGGCGATGGCTTGCAAGACATTGTCCTCATCGCCAACGGGCAGATTAGCTACTGGCCCAATCTCGGCTATGGCAACTGGGGGGCGCAGATCATCATGTCTGGCTGCCCACGCTTTCCTGAGGGCTATAATCCCCAACATATCATACTTGGCGATGTCGATGGTGATGGAGTGGATGATCTTATCTATGTCGACAATGGCGCGACTTCGCTCTGGCTCAATCAGTGCGGCAATGGCTGGAGCGACGCTATTACCATTCACGGAACGCCACCAATGACGAATAGCAATAGCGTGCGCCTGCTCGATCTCTATGGCACAGGCATCTCTGGTGTTTTGTGGAGCGGCCTCAACGCCAATGCCGGACGTCAGGTGCTGGCTTTTCTGGATTTCACGGGTGGCAATAAGCCCTACCTGCTCACCACAATGGACAACCAGTGCGGCTCGATCACCCGCGTTACCTATGCTCCATCAACCCGCTACTATCAGGCTGACTGGTCTCAGCCTGCGACACGCTGGCAAACCACGCTGCCCTTCCCGGTCCAGGTTGTCGCTCGCAGTGAGAGCATCGACGTTTTCAGTGGCAACAAGCTGGTGACCGAATACAGCTATCATCATGGCTATTGGGATGGGGCCGAACGTGAATTCCGTGGTTTCGGGCGTGTCGATCAGCGTGACACAAACGATTTTGTCACCTACCACACGCCAGGCCTTCAGGGATTTACCGCCGTGCCCTCCCAGTACTTTTCCCCACCAGTTGAGACGCGTACATGGTTCCACCAGGGACCAATCGGTGGAGCAACAGGAGATTGGTCCGAAGCCGATTTTAGTGGTGAGTTTTTTGCTGAAACCTGGCCCAGCGGTGATAGTGCCGCGACGGTGCTATCACGCCCACGAGATATGGTCTCCTGGCTCCAGACATTGCCGCGCTCTACGCAGCGCGATGCCATCCGCACTTTGCGCGGGCGCACCTTACGCACAGAACTCTACGCCCTGGATGGCACAGAGCATGCATCGCGTCCCTATACGATCAGTGAACAGCTGCACACAATCGCGCCTGTCGCGCCCGATCCACTCGTTCCAGAGGATACTGGCGTAGCACCCATCTTTTTCCCTGGTACGACCGCAGAGCGCACCACGCAATGGGAGCGCGGCATCGAGCCGCTCACAGCCCTGAAGCTGATCGGTGATTTTGACCAGTACGGCCAGGCCCGTCAACACATCTCAATTGGCGTCCCCAGAGGGCGAGATTTCCGCGTTGCAGCCTCCAGCAACGAACCATACCTCGTCACCTTGCAGACCGTGACCTATGCTCAACCAGGGGCTAATCAGCCATTCATTGTTGATCATGTTGCCAGCACGACGAGTTGGGAGGTCATCAACTCCGGCGAACAGTCCTATTACGATCTCTGGCAAGATATTGTAACCGGACGAGCAACCAGGAAGGTCATCGAGCAAACGCTCAACTACTATGATGGGGCCGCCTTCACCGGACTGCCACTTGGTCAAGTTGGCCGCTATGGTGCGCTCGTATGTAGTCAGCATCTCGTGTTGACACCTGATATAGTTGCCGCTGCCTATGCATCGCAAGCGCCACCTTACCTGGTGCCAGATGTGGCCCCCGCATGGACGGCTGATTATCCTGACGAGTACCGCACCTTGCTGCCATTGGCTGGCTATATCTATCATCAAGCTGATGGGACCATCGTAGAGGGCTTTTTCGCCGCGACCGAACAGCGCCGCTATGACTTTCACGACACAGCAGATGGCTCCGGGCGCGGCCTGCTTATGGCCAGGCGCGATCCGCTCGGCAATACCACAACCATCGCCTATGATTCCTACGCCCTGCTGCCGGTCAGCGTAACCGATCCGGCGGGCCTGGTCACTACTGCTATGCATGATTATCGCGTCTTGCAGCCATCATGTGTCACGGAGCCGAATGGCTCACAGAGCCTCTTCAGCTATACCCCGTTAGGATTGTTGAGTAGCACGGCGCTGATGGGAAAGCAAGGTGAAGGAGATACCGCCTCTACCCCGGGCACACGCATGGTCTATGATTTCCAGGCGTATGTCCAGCACGGTCAACCAATGTCAATCCGTACGATCCGCCGGCTCTATCACAGCACAGATACCAGCATTCCCGCCGCGCAACGCGATCTGACCATCGAGAGTATTGCCTATTCAGATGGCCTGGGACGCCTCTTACAAACACGTACCCAGGCCGAGGATATCATCTTCGCGCGCACCTCCCCATCCATGGGTGACGCAGGCTTACCGCTTGATCAGACGCAGAACGGGGATGCGATTGGTGCCATGCGCCCGACAAGCGGACTAACCAATGTTGTCGTCAGTGGTTGGCAGACGTATGACAATAAGGGGCGAGTTGTCGAACGCTACGAACCATTTTTCAGCACCGGATGGGAGTATCAGCCAGCGACTGATGCCCAGTTAGGCCGCAAGGTCACCATGTTGTACGATCCACGCGGGCAAATCACACGGACCGTCAATCCTGACGGATCAGAACAGAACATCATCTACGGCGTACCGCAGGATATTACTCATCCTGGCCTCTATACGCCGACGCCGTGGGAAGTCTATACCTACGATGCCAATGACAATGCCGCGCTCACCCCCAACGCCAGCGGGGCCGCGCTGGTCGACGCCGCCCATATCAACACACCAACCAGTGCTGTCAAAGATGCGCTAGGGAGAACAGTGCTGATCGTCAATCGCGCCAGCCGCGACCCGCATGACAGGTACATACAACGTCAGAGCTATGATATACGCGGCAATGTTGTGCAGATCATCGATCCTCTGGGGCGACTGGCGTATCAGCATGTGCATGACCTGGCCAATCGCCGCATACGCAGCCAACAACAGGACGACGGTACGCGGCTGACAGTGTTTGATGCCGCAGGCAACGCTATCGAGCAGCGCGACAGCAAGGGAGCGCTACAATTGCATGTTTTTGATGTTCTTAAACGCTTATCGCTGATGCTGGCACGCGATAGTGGTCAGGGCACAGTGACGCTGCGCGAACGTATCATCTACGGCGATGGTGGCGATCCCAACCAGGCTGCGGCAGATCGTCAGAGCCAGGCCGGCGCCAACAGGCTTGGGCGCATCTATCAACATTATGACGAGGCTGGATTGCTGACAGTCGCCGGTTATGATTGCAAAGGCAACGTGTTGCAAAAGTCGCGCCAGGCCATCGCCGACAGCGCCTTGCTGGCTGTATTTACCCAGGCAGCCAGTAATGGTTGGGTTGTGCCTCCGTTCGTCGTGGATTGGCGCATCCCACCACCGCTCGATACGGCCCATTCCTTGCAGGTGGATTATGCCTATGACGCCCTCAATCGTATTACTCTGCTCACCGGCCCAGCCGATGTCGCAGGGCAGCGTCACACGCTAGCGCCCCAATACAACAATGCGGGATTGCTGGAAACATTGGCGCTCGACAACACGCCCTACATTCAGCATATCGCTTATACTGCTCATGGCCAGCGTACGCTTGTCGTTTATGGCAACGGCCTGATGACGCGTTATGCCTATCATCCCCAGACCGCACGGCTCTCGCGATTGCGCACTGATACCTATACGCAGCCCGATCCATTGAGCTATCATCCAGGCACGATTGCTTATCAAGATCTGCTCTATAGTTATGACCTGATGGGCAATATCATGGCAGTGACCGACCGCGCCCCTGGCAGCGGCGTGCGCAACAATCCTGAGAGCCAGAGTGCCGATAGCACGCTGGCGCAACTACTGGTGAGCGGGGATGCGCTGGTGCGCCATTTCAGCTACGATCCCTTGTATCGGCTGACACTGGCAACCGGGCGCGAATGCCAGAACATCCCCGCGCCGCGCCCGTGGACCGATGATCCACGCTGTGGCTACAACGTGAGCACACCGACGCCGGACAACGCACCCGATCTGACCGCAATCTACCAGGAGCGTTATGATTATGATCCATCTGGCAATTTGCTCTCAATACGGCATGAAGCGACGGATGTGGCATGGACGCGAGCATTCGGCATAGGCGGGATGTCTATGGCAGATTGGACCAAGGCATGGCAGGCGCACCTGGGAATGGATTGGGCCAATGCTCCTGGCAATCAGCTGACCCATAGCGGAACCGATGGGCAGACACATTTCTACGATCCCTGCGGCAACCTTATTCAGGAGACGACATCGCGCTATCTGAACTGGGACTACGCCAATCGCTTGCGCTCCTTCGCCATTCAGGCCGGGAGCGCCGAGCCATCGCAGTATACGCTGTATCTCTATGACAGCAGTGGGCAGCGGCTCAAGAAGCTAACGCGCACGCAGGGCGGCAGCTACGAGGTCACCGTCAGCTTTGATGGCCAGTTCGACTATCAATATCAAGGCAACGGACCAACCGCTACCTCGACCATATGGCTGCTTGATGGATCGCAACGCCTGGCGCGGGTCCGCATAGGAACGCCCTTTGCCGATGATGCCAGCCCCGCGATTTTGTATCACCTGGGCGATAACCTCGGCAGCGCCACGCTGGCGGTAGATGATACGGGAAGCTGGATCAATCGCGAGGAGTATGCGCCGTTTGGCGAGACATTGTTTGGCAGCTTTGCCCGCAAACGCTATCGCTTCACCGGTAAAGAGCGCGATGCCGAAAGCGGGTTGTGCTATCATGGCGCGCGCTACTATGCCCCATGGCTGGCAAGGTGGGTAAGCTGCGATCGGGCAGGGACAGTGGACGGCCTCAATCTATACATGTACTGTCGTCAATCGCCGATCAACCGTACAGACAAGCAGGGTTTTGCCTCAGTCAGTGAAAAGGAGGTCGTTCAAACGCACACCGATATCCTTGAAAAGCACAACATACCATACTCGCAAGAGGTGAGCTACACAGTGGAAGGCGGCGTTCCAGGCAGACACGACCTGGTTATTGGAGAGGGAGGAAAACTTCAATGTGAAGTGAAGATCGACGAACCGGGAACCCCAGGCAGCCAATCTAGCTTTACAGGCAACCAGGAGATAAACTTTCCACTTATACAAGAGGGGGCCAAACAAACCGCGACATCAAACGCTCCGGAGATAGGAGTGAAGGCAGGCGATCCCCTACCAAATAACCTCTTCGTGAGTACTGCCAACACGGCTAATCAAGAATTTGTGACCGTGCTCAAAGAGAATTTCCCAGAAAAGTTTGACATTCGTGTGCCCGCAAAGCCTCCGACAGTACGCAGGCTGCTCCCGAATGGAGAAAATGTAAACCTGGGACCAGTGAAGTCCCTTGCTGGATCTTTAAATACGGTAAATACGGTCGCCAATATCTGGTCTATATATAGCATGGCTCGCGAGATGACGATAGCGGAACAGGGCGCTCGCAGAGTTGGAGTAGGAACCCTGCAAGATGCGAATGGAGAGTATACCGTCCAGATCCGAGAGGGGATCATCTTTAACGATTATTACAAAACGTACATAAGCGGAACATCCGAGGGCAAAACCATAGAACTTGGATTTTTCGAATTCATGAAGGAGAAAGGCGCTATGGACAAAAAATACGGCTATTTCGACTGGAAAGGCACATTCGTACAAGGCGAGATACCGCCGATCATAATTCGAGGCGACTGGATATAAAGATCCCTACACTGAATGACGTTTTTCTTTGAACGCACAAAGGATTGTGAGGAGCATAGTATGAGTACAAACGATGAGACCTCCCAAATGCAACCGTTGACGGCCAATATCGCGCTGCGACCCAATCTGCCACCAATAGGTGGAGGTGACGATCCACCGCCACCGCCACCCACACCAGCGAGCATCATAGTGCGTATTATTTCGGCCGTAGCGCAACCGGGTATTGTTGGTCCAAGCACGACCGCCAGCATCGTTGTCACCGGCACAGTGGTAGTCGAGCAAAACGATGCCGCCACGGTCGCTGCTCCCAGTGTGTCCGTTACGGTTAATAGCGGCACGCCCAAAGCAGCCAGCGTCGATAGCAGCGGTAACTGGTCCGCGACCATCGGTGGTGGTGGTGCCGGTACGAATACGGTGACCGCTACAGGATCGGTTAGATATCAGATGACCACCGGGGGCATATCGGACACAGCAACGGGAACCAGCCGAGCAACCGTCACCATTGCCCTGGATAGCACTCCGCCTCAGTTTGCTGTAGCTCCGCCCCCAACCCAGATCGATTGTCCGCTGCCCGGCACGACCTACAGCCTGGCCATCGCCGGCTCAGCCAGCGATACGCAGACAGGCATCGCATCGATCAGCGTGGCACTCGACAATAATCAGCCGACTAAAATCGCCAACCCGCCACCGAACTGGAGCACGACGGTCAATCTTCCCCCCGTGCCGGGGGCTCATACCATTACACTCACCTGTACCGATGGAGTGGGCAATACGACGACCCAGGGACCTTTCACAATCACGCTGGTCGATCGCGTTCCACCAGAGATTCGCCAGGTCAATCCACTCACCCCGCCTGTGATCGACAACCTGCCGATTACGCTTCATGTCAGCGGGACCGTCATCGATGTGCTGAGCGGTGTCCAATGGCTCAAAGTAAAACTGATCAATGCTACGCAGCAGACAATCACCGTGCCCGATACGCTGGCTACGATCAGCGTACCGCACGGCCCGAACCAGCTCGCGACCTGGGCGGTTGATCTTCCCAATATCACCACGGCTGGCAGCTATATCGTCAGCATCACAGCAGCAGATGCCAATAACAATGCGACGTCTCAACCGTTGACAGTTCCGGTCACGATTCTATCGATCCCTGCCCCAGTTATCGCCTTCACGACACCTGATCCTATCAATGATCGCGGCAAGATCTATTCTGACAATGGAAGCGGGGTGCCGCTGCATGTTGAGGGTACTGCCCGCGCCGACTTGAGCACGCTGACGAACGTCACCATCAGCATCGACAATAGCGTGGCAACGCCGGTCAAGCAGAAGGTCACTGGCAACTGGACAAACTGGTACGCCGATATCACGCTTCCACATGCTACTGCCGACAGCCATACCATCACAGTCCAGGCGACCAACAGCGCGAATAATCCTCAGTTCCGTACAGGGTCGGGATCGCTGACAGTGCTGGTTGCACAGACAAGCTATCCGCTAGATACCAATGATAATATCAGCCCACTTGCCTACCTCCGCATGTTATTGGCATTCGCGGCACAGCGGGTGATGGTCGGTACGCAAAACCTCACGGTCGCCAATCTTGTCCAGCAGTTCTACCAGCCGTTCGACAAATTTCAAGTTGACGAAGATGTCCAGACGATTCGTGTCTGCGTTGAGGTATTGCGCAGCTACCTGGCCGCCAATAGCAAAACTGTTAATCCGAACGCTGAGACTGCGTATCGTCAGGCCGCGTATGAGGCATTATTGACGGTATTTGGCACCTCCTATGCCGAGATTCGCCTGGCCCGCAGCGCTACGAACGATGTCCGCCAGGCATTGGCAGAGCGCCTTGGCATCGTCTTGCAAGCGTCGCGTCCTGACCAGCTTGATGCGCTTTTATTGCAGGCGGGACAATTTACCGAGGCCACACTCGAATCGCTTTTTGGCTACCTCGACACGCATCGCCAACTGACCACGCCAGCGCCCAATCCCTCGATGTCAGGATGGCAGCAGGCGCGCTTGCGCAGCCTGTGGAGCCAACAAGACCAGGCTCGCACAACGCCGATCATCGATCCCGATCTGATCACCAAGGATGATCTGCTCAGCCCCATACCTGGCAATGCTGCCTACAATCTCTGGAATGCCCGAGCAAGCTGGGTGCAGACGCAATTGACAACGCTGGCCGCCAACACCATCCCCAATGAGACCACGCAGGCCCGCTTTGATCGTCTCGTCAACGCTACTCTCGCCCCAACAACCGTCACAAATCTGCTGGCCCTCAATGCCAGTCAGCAGCAAGGGAACTTGATCGATGACAATCTGGCACAGATCCCACTGTCGCGCGCAGCTTTCACGTATCTGCTGAATATGCGTACGCTGGCGGGGACGACGACGTTGCTGAATGCTGAGTGGCAGGATATCTACTCGATTCTGGTCCAGGTCATGAAGGCACGCCAGGCCAGCGCGTGGAAGGCAGCGGAGAGCAGCATCACGCTGGGGCCAGATTACTTCCTGGCCAGCGACCAGACGGCCATAGTGACATTGCCGGCCTGGCGAGCGACGGCCCAGGATCGCCAGAGCTGGCGTGATACGCTGCAGGCCCGCATCGACCAGCTATCCTCGCTCAATACTACCTATGCTCAGGCTATTGCACAGGCCGAGATCGTTGCCCTGCCCATCTTGCGCGCTGCTCTGATTAGCGCCGCGACTCCCGCCGGTACGACCGTCGACATGACCAACTGGCTGACGGAACGGCTATTGATCGATGTGAGCATCAGCGGCACACAGAAGACCTCGCGGGTCACTCAGGCTATCGAGACAGTGCAGGGCATTCTCACCTCGCTGCGCGATGGTCGTTTCCAGGACATGAACACTCAGATCGGGCCAAACCCGGCGGCCACCTGGACCCTGGCGGAGAGTGGAGCGATCTTTGATCAGGAATGGACGTGGATGGGAACATATGCCAGCTGGCGGGCTGCCATGCTGGTGTTCATCTATCCCGAAAATCTCCTGCGGCCCAGCCTGCGCGATAGCAGTGATATGACGAAAGCCTTCAGCAACATGCTGGATACGCTGCGCACAACGCCGGCCATCACACCGCAATTTGTGCGCGATACGGCGGCGCAATACTTGACCGATCTCCGTTCAACCACCAACAACGCGCCAACCTACCCTGGAGTGCCACCGGAAATCCTCAACACCAGTTTTGTGATTACCGAACAGATGACCGCGACCGACCTGTTGAATCGAGCTACGTTGAGCCAGACGCTCTTCCAGCGTATCAACAAGGCGGAGCCTGGGCTGCGCTACATCACTGAAGTCTTCTTCAGCGTGCCAATGCAAATGGCCTTGATGCTCGAGCAAGCGGGACAATATAGCGCGGCGCTCGACTGGTATCGTAGCATCTATGCCTACAACCTACCGCTGAGCCAGCGCCGCATCTGGTACGGCTTAATTGATGAACAATCAATCCAGACTGTGTACCAGACGACCAATCTCTGGCTCATCCAATCGCTCAATCCGCATCAGATCGCGCTGCAGCGGGCAGGAGCCTATACGAGATTCACGATCATGTCGATTGTGCGTTGTTTCCTGGACTACGCCGATGCTGAGTTCGCTGGTGATACCAGTGAGGCGATTGCCCGTGCTCGGGCACTCTACATCGACGCGCTGGACCTCCTTAACTCAACTGATATGCAGGCGAACACTGGTGGCTATTCGCCAAACCCGATCCCACAATCGCTCTTATTGCACGCCAGCTTGAACCTCTTCAAAATACGGACAGACCGCAACATTGCGGGCATGCAGCGTCAACTCGTGGTCGGGCCAACCAGCAGCACAGCAGTAGCACCGACACAAGCAGTGGCAACCGCGCAATCTGTCGCGCCAGGCATGCCACTTCAGCCAACGCCTTATCGCTACGCGACCTTGATCGACCGGGCCAAGCAGCTGGTGAGCCTGGCGCAACAGATGGAAGCATCCTACCTGCAAGCACTCGAAAAGGCCGACGCTGAGAGCTACACAGCACTGCAGGCGCGCCAGAACCTGGATGTCACGCTGGCTACCGTCCAGTTGCAAAATCTGCGCCTCACCGAGGCGACGGATGGTGTGACGCTGGCGACACTGCAGCAGCAGCGGGCACAGATGCAGCAGGACACCTACCAGTCATGGATTAGCGCCGGGCCATCGCAATTGGAGAAGAACATCCTGCAAGAGTACAAAAACGCGACCTATGTGCAAAATACGCTGGCGGGAATCGATGCTGCCATCACCACTACCCAGGCCATCGTCACGGCGGCATCGTCCGGCTTCGGAATACTGGGATCCGTGGCAGCAGCGGGAGCGGTTGGCATACTCTCAGCTGGTAGAGCGATCTTTCAGGTCGATCTCAACAATACCCAGAATCGCATTCAATCTGACACGCTGCGAGCAAGTTGGGAACGCCGTCAGCAGGAGTGGCAACTGCAGCTGTCCCTTGCGCAGCAAGACGTGACCATTGGGCAACAGCAGATCACCCAAGCCAATGATCATGTCAATGTGACGACGCAAGAATACGCCATCGCGCAGATGCAGTCCAGTCATGCCCAGGCAACCGTCGATTTTCTGAGTAACAAGTTCACCAACGCCGAATTATACGAGTGGATGAGCGGCATCCTGGGGCGCGTTTACAATTACTTCTTGCAGCAAGCGACAGGGATGGCCCGGCTGGCACAAAGTCAGTTAGCTTTCGAGCGCCAGGAGAATCCGCCATCCTTCATCCAGTCCGACTACTGGCAGGCGCCGACCGATACAGCATCGAACACCGACCGGCGGGGCCTGACTGGCTCAGCGCGGCTGTTGCAGGATATCTACCAACTTGATCAGTATGCCTTTGAGACGAACAAACGCAAGTTACAGCTGACCAGAACGTTCTCGCTGGCACAACTGGCCCCATTCGAGTTCGCGCAATTCCGCCAGACCGGCGTCCTGACATTCGCGACGCCGATGACAGCGTTCGATCGGGATTTTCCCGGCCACTACCTGCGCCTGATCAAGCGGGTACAGACCTCAGTCATCGCGCTCATACCGCCTTACCAGGGCATCAAAGCCACGTTGTCATCCAGTGGCATCTCGCGCGTCGTCATCGGGGCTGATACCTTCCAGACGGTGCTGGTCCAGCATGATCCTGAGAGTGTCGCGCTTTGTTCGCCAAACAACGCAACTGGCCTCTTCGATTTCGAGCAGCAGTCAGATGGACAGTCAGGTATGTTGCTGCCCTTTGAGGGGTTGGGGGTCGATACCACCTGGGAATTCCAGATGCCACGGGCTGCCAACGCCTTTGACTACAGCAGTATCGCCGATATCATATTGAAGATCGATTATACCGCGCTAGCCAGTGCAGACTATCGCCAGCAGATCATCCAACTCCTGGATCGGACTGTCAGCGCCGACCGCCCCTACAGCCTACGCCAGCAATTCCCGGATGCCTGGTATGATTTGAACAATCCTGACCCTGCGGCGACAAGCCTGACCGCCGGTTTCACTACGGTGCGTGACGATTTTCCAGTCAACGTTGACCAGCTCAGGATGCAGCAACTAGCACTGTATGTCAGCCGAGCAGATGGCGCAACCTTTGAAATCAGCGGCGTTGGACTGCAATTTACGCCGGCTGGCAGCCAGACGTCGATGGGTGGGAGCGCGAGAACGATTGATGGCATTATCAGCACCCGGCGCGGCAACGCGGGAGGATGGCTACCAATCACTGCCAGCCGTAATGCACCCATTGGCAGCTGGCAGTTGACGATGCCACGAGCCGATGTGGCATCCCACTTAGCCAATGCCGAGATCACTGACATCCTATTGGTCATCACCTATAGCGGGCAGACTTCTGCCTGGCCAGTATAAAAGAATTGCGTTGTGACTACTCCCGGTCTGAAGACCTATCTTTTATACACACTTAATGAACGGTTAGAATAGGAGGATGAACCCCAAAGAAATCCTGGACCCAGAAAGCTGGGCCAAAAGAACATTTGGACCGAGCGACCTGAAAGACCTGCGTCGAACAGGTTGTGCGGTCCAGGCCGCCGCACGAATGGCTAGAAATGTTTCGGCATCGCTATCTGCCCACATGCAGACCTGGAAAGAGACCATTGCCTTGTATCGACTGCTCAATGAAGACCAGGTGATCTTTGAGGCCTTGATGCAGCCTCATTGGCAACAGACTCACGAACAAGTGGAAAGCCAGTTGGTTGTTCTGTTGATCCAGGATACCACCGACGTGGATTTCTCACACCATCGCAAGACGGATGGTTTGGGCCAGATCTGGAACGAACAGGGCTACAAGAGCATGAATATCAAGTATGGTGGCAAATCGCTAGCTCCGAAAGCACCTTCAGGGGTTCGTGTGTGTCCGTGAAGGTGCAACTTGATTGCGGTTGCAGGATAACGGTGATTAGGACGTTTGCCGAACACATGTATCAGCAGAGAAAGTGGGATGTAGCAGTGAGTAGCTATCCACGCAGCTACCAAGAAGGAAGCAAATCACCAGTATATACTGCGTGAGTCAGACGATCCAGCTTACGTTAAGGCGGCAAGACTTCGCCCCAGAGAAGTCCAGGGAAAGAGTCCCTGGCTGCTTCTATGTATGGCCCTAGACAAACACGATCATCGTGATGGGATCACGATGAACACCAACGTGGTTCCAGAGTAACTGAACACAGTGAAGAAGAACGCCACCGCCGAGTGGAGCAGGAAAAGAAAGACGCAAAGACGGCTTGTCTCGCAGCATCCGCATTGAAAAGCCTCTCAGACAAGAGGACATGACGGTCCGGGTTGACACGCTCCCTTGACATCCTAGCGGGTTACTGACAGTGATGGGATGGAAAACGTTGTGGAGCGATCAGTTGGTCGCAGCGCACGGATGCCTGCTGTATGCCAATAGAGAGGATGATGGCACTGATGAGGAACAAGAGCCCAACACCACCGACGATGATCAGGACCATAGCACCTCCCTTTTCGCATGCAATCGGTAAGGATAGTATACAGGAGCAACGGAAAGCAGCCCATCCTTAAAAATGGGTATCTTCTCAGAATACTGAGCCATCGCTCTCTCTTGCACCTCTCCAATAGGGCTGGTTGTCTCGGCTCCTGACGCAGGAACCATATAAGCGTGGAATAATCTTGGTCCATGTTCGCGGAGACGCTCAGCAGGAGAGGTGAAATCACAGTGGATCGAGGAGAACCGAACAAACCTTGCTGTGTGAAGAGGATCACTCGACCTAGTGACAATGACCAAAACAGGACGCACAGATGGCCTCTTTGGCCGGACCCACCTCTCAAAGCCCACAGGGATCCTGATTGACACCCTCTTCTGAACTGGTATACTCGTCTGAACGGC
>JAFMRP010001118.1 GCA_017354095.1 Ktedonobacteraceae bacterium | reverse complement strand
GTTCAGCGGAGGTCTCACTGCTAGATCTGACATCGGCCTACGCCACCTTCGCCAACAACGGTGTGCGTGCTCCCACTTCATCGATTCTCAGAATTACCGATAACCAGGGCCGCTCACTCTACCAGCTCGACCGCAATCATCCTGCTGGCCAGCAGGTCATGCGTCCGGATGTGGCATTTCTGATCAACAGCATCCTCTCGGACAAGAACGCGCGTTACCTGGAGTTCAGCCGCGGCAACGTGCTGGAGCTGCCAGATCGTCCGGCAGCGGCGAAAACTGGTACCACTGACAGTTTTCGTGACAACTGGACGATGGGTTACACGCCAAATCTGACGGTTGGTGTCTGGGCAGGCAACAGTGATAATGAAGAGATGAACAATGTTATCGGTATCACTGGAGCCGGTCCCATCTGGAACTCGGTCATGGAATATGCCGCGCAGCACTACCATCTACCCGCGGTCGATTTTGCCAGACCAGGGAATGTGCATCAGGGTACAGTTTCGGCGATTACTGGCCTGGCAGCACGCCCTGGTGAGCCGACAACCACCGACTGGTTTATCGACGGCACACTGCCCACAATCTCAGGGAGCAACGGGTTCTTCTTCTGCGATCCTGGTCGCAACCGGAAAAATAACCGGTGTGATAATACGGGCGGAGACAATGGGGGTATCTTAGGCGGAGATAACGGGAACACGAATGGGGATAGTGGGAATACAAGTGGGAATAGTGGGGACACAAACAATACCAATTAATGGAAAGGGAGGCAAACCATGGCTGAGCAGAGCACTGAACAGGGCGGGCAACAGCCTGAGTCGACCTTCAGACCGCTCACCCGCTCGGAACGACGGTCGCTCTGGCTTAAAGAATATGGAGAACAGGATGTTGCGCTACAATCATGGGCACGGTTGGTAGAGCAGCAAAACCTGGAAATTGAGGTAATGTTTCAGATGCATGGGCTGCTGATCTTCGGCACGATGGTCAGCACAGCAGACTACTCCCGCTTTTACATTGACCTGCATGAGAACATGTATCGCCAGAGCGAGCCGGAAACGGCGGATTTCTTACAGGAATACTACACAGCCCTGGTGCCTCCGCCTGATCAGCCAGAGATAGGACCGGAGGGGCTACCGGTCATGTTCCGCTATGCGCACCTGCGCGATGCCACAATCATCAGTGGTGGGCACAGAATCAAGGTGCCATACTGGCGGGGCAAAATCAACCAGATCGATGCCTTCGTTGTCGGAGCCTCAGCCTCAGAATAAAGAGAGGAAGATATTAGAAGGGCACAATCTCTGCAGAGGTTGTGCCCTTCTAATATCTTCTGCGCATGCAGTATTAGAGCAGCGACAGTTATTTTGTGAGGTTTTTCACAAATTCATCTAATTCTTTTATAAAATCTTCTTTGCTTCGTTAACATAAATAAAAGTAATTAAATCAGCATCATTATAGGAAGGATCCCGAATGCAAGAGAATTTTTCTTCAAAATCTAACAATAATGATGAGCAGCAGCATATAGACCCAGAACAAAATGAGCAGCAGCAGAGTGCTTCAGAGCAAGAGGAGCAGATAAAAGACACGCCACAGGAACAGCCCTCAGCGCCATCAGAGGGCGATCATTTGCCGGCGTGGCTGCGTGCGGAGATGGGCAGTTCACCAGAACCGCAAGAGCAACAGAGTACAGAGCAGAAGCCTGAAGCATCCAGCGCCGAGAGAGAGGTACAGCAACTCCGCGAGCAGGTCAGGGGCTATCAGCACCAGTTAGCCAGCGTGCAGAGACAAGTGCACAGGCTTGAAGAGGACACGAACTATCAGGCTGCGCCAGAACGTGGTGGTTGTCTGACCGCGTGGCTGCTCCTTCTGTTCGCGGGAAGTATTCTCGTCATGTTGCTTGGATTTATCACACTCGGCACAGGTATTCCTGGTTTGCTGCTACTGGGCTGGGGAATATTAGTGTTCGCTGGCGTGTGGGGTATCTGGCAGCTTAAAAAGTGGGGATACTACCTGGTGATGACGCTTCAAGGCATTGGTATTGTTTATAGTATTCTGAGCCTATGTAGTAACGGTGGTGCTTCTTCAGGAGGATCACTTGGGGGCTCTATCCTTGGCATGCTTATTCTTTACCTACTCGTTCGTGAGAAATGGAGCGCGTTTGAATAGGCCTGGCATAACCCTTTTCGCTTTGAGACGCAGCTATAGCAAAGCCTCCTGCTGACTATGATCGGCAGGAGGCTTATTTTGTATGCATGTTCTGGAAGCCATAAAGCATATTAGAACAGCGATAGTTGTTGTGGGGGTTCTTCTTTTTTGGGTTGGGCCGCGAGTTTAGGTGCTTCGGTGGCCATACGTTCGGCTTCGGCGATCACCATAGGAATTTTTTTGAAATCCTCGCGAATCACATCTTTCAGGCTGGCCTGGTGTAGTCCGGCGGCTGGATGATACATAGCGATACAGATGTAGCCATCCTTTTTGCGGGCCCGGCCATGGATAGCGCTAATGCGCTCATTGCCAAAGAACTTGGCCATGGAATAGCGGCCAAGCGTGACGATCACACGGGGACTC
>JAFMRP010001117.1 GCA_017354095.1 Ktedonobacteraceae bacterium | reverse complement strand
CCATGGGTCTGATCCTCGCTGCTGCGGGCTGTTTGGGGTTTGCGATGGTTGATACTCAAACCAGCTATCTGCTGCTGGCATGTATTATTGCGGTGCTAGGCTTCGGGCTGGCCTCGGTCTTACCGGCCATGACTGAGGCAACGATTTCGCACGCGCCCAGAGCACAATCAGGGATCGCATCGGGCATGCTGAATGTGAGTAGGCAAGTGGGTGGTGTCATCGGAGTTGCGATCCTGGGAACGCTGGTAGACAATCAGCAGAGTTTCGTCTCAGGGATGCATCTCGCCTTTGTGATCGCCGGAGGTGTCCTCCTCCTCGCGTTAGTAGCTGCATGGATCTTCGTGTCAGAACGCGACAGGAAACGCTTCAACGTCGATACTGTTGAGAACTCCCAGAGGACCACGAAGCCAGCAGAAATAGCGGTGGGAACGAAAGGCTCACGTTTTAAGGATGCTTTTTAGAATGAAAGGAGCAGCTATTCTATGCGCATAGGATTACAAGTCACTAATTTTACCTGGCCCAACAATCAAGCATCGCTCGGTGAGACGTTTGCCCTGATTGCACAGCGAGCTGAGCGCGCTGGTTTGTTTAGTTTGTGGGTCATGGACCACTTCTTCCAGATTCCTGGGGTCGGCCCGGCCTCGCACGAAATGCTGGAAGGCTACAGTGCGCTGGCCTTTGCCGCCGCGCAAACCAATCGGATCAAGCTGGGAACCATGGTCACAGGTGTGACCTATCGGCATCCGGGCTTGCTCGTCAAGACGGCCACGACGCTGGATGTTCTCTCAGGTGGACGTGCCTATTTCGGCATTGGCGCGGGCTGGTATGAAGAGGAGCATCGTGGCCTGGGAGTGCCGTTTCCTCCCACTGCCGAGCGGTTTGAGCGTCTGGAGGAGACGTTGCAGATCGCGCACCAGATGTGGAAAGGCGACGAGAAGCCCTATCAGGGCAAGCATTATCAGTTGGCTCGTCCGCTGAACTCACCCTCCTCCGTTCAGAAGCCGCGCCCGCCCATCTTGATCGGCGGAGCAGGGGAGCGCAAGACGCTCCATCTGGTAGCCCAGTACGGCGATGCCTGCAATTTTTCGTTAACCAGACTTTCGCTCGACGAAGCGCAGCACAAGCTCTCCGTCCTGCGTGAGCACTGCCAGGCCATAGGCCGCCCGTATACGGACATCGAGAAAACCATTATCAAGAGTATTCGTCTCACCAGGGATGGTCGGGAGCAGAGCTGGACTCCGGCAGATGCCATCGCCTATTTCCGCGAACTGGCGGCGATAGGCATTGACCAGGCGATTGTGAGTCTGCCCAATTTCGCTGACCCGGAACCCTTCGAGCTCTTCGCCTCCGAGATCATTCCCGAAGCCTCACAGATCGAGGTTGCCGGACGAGAGGGAGCCAGGTGAGGAAACTCACAGAGCAGTACAGAGCACACGCACGAGAAAGGAAGTATTCATCATGGACGCAAAGCAGAAGGCGAAGGCCACCGTCCACGCCTATCAACAGACCTTGATCGATCTCTCGCATCGCATTCACGACCACCCGGAACTGGGCTTTGCCGAAGAGCAAGCCTGCCGCTGGATCACCGAGGTCCTTGCCGATGCTGGTCTTCATGTGGAGGCAGGCATTTGCGATCTCCCAACCGCCTTTCGCGCGCGAGCAGGTCACGGCCCTTTGCATATTGCCATCTGCGCTGAATACGATGCCCTGCCCAAAATAGGACATGCCTGCGGGCATAATCTCATGGCGGCCATGTCAACTGGAGCAGGGATCGCAGCGGCACAGGTGTCCAATGATCTTGGCCTGACCATCGAGGTCATCGGGACACCCGCTGAGGAAGTCGGCAATGCCAGCGGCAAGATCCTCCTGCTTGAACGAGGAGCCTTTGAAGGCATCCATGCGGCCATGCTGGTCCATCCCAACCCCATGCCTTTCGATGCGATCGGTGCAAGTACGCTTGCCGTGGCGCTCTTTGATGTGCACTATACCGGTAAAGCCTCGCACGCGGGGGTCGCACCCGAGCAAGGCATCAATGCCGCTGATGCCATGACGATTGCCCAGGTCGCCATAGGCTTGCTACGTCAGCAGCTTCCCTCAACCATGCGCATCAGTGGCATCGTCACCGATGGGGGCGAGGCTGCCAATATCATTCCCAGCCATACCTCTGCACGCTATAACCTGCGTGCACCAACGTTCGAGGAACTGCTTGATCTGCGAGCGCGAGTCATCCGCTGCTTTGAGGCAGGTGCACTGGCAACCGGGGCTCAGATGGAGATCGTTGGAGGGGACAAGCCCTATGCTCATCTGGTGCAAAACGCCGCTCTGTCTGAGCGGTACCGGCGGAATGCGGAGGCGTTGGGTCGCGTTGTCCAGAATGGCGAAAGTCGCGGAGCGGGGACTGATATGGGCAACATCTCTCTGGTGATTCCTTCGATCCAGCCACAGATCGGGATCAATTGCCTGCCCGCCATCAACCACCAGCCGGAATTTGCTGCCGCCTGTGTCACGCCAGAGGCTGATCAAGCGGTGCTTGATGGCGCACTGGCGATGGCCTGGACAATCA
>JAFMRP010001116.1 GCA_017354095.1 Ktedonobacteraceae bacterium | reverse complement strand
GCCTCGTCCTTTTCGTCGCGGCAGTGGCGGCAGCCCGTTTCTGATTTACGAAAGAAGCATTATGCGCCACAGGCGCACCGCTCCGAATGAAAAGGAACTCGATGGAGGATGCTGCTACACTGTGGGCGAAAGATCCCAATAGCGAAAGCGATTCTCTTACTAATGCGGCAGAGCTTGTGAAAGAAGCTGTCTTCGGGCGTCTGGAAGAACCGCTCATTGTTGCTCCATCCTTTGGAAGCACGCAGAGGAAATTCTCATGTGGAAGATGCCCTGTTGGTGATCTTTCAGCAAGAGCGTCTCATCAGTTTTCAGGAGGAACCGTGATGGAAGTGGTCTACCCACGATGTAGTGGCTTTGATGTCCATAAGTGCTTTGTCGTCGTGTGCCTGAGCGTCGTCGAGCAGGGACAACGGCACAAAGAATTGCGGCAGTTCAGTACCATGACCAACGAGATTCTAGCGTTGAAAGAGTGGTTGAAGGCTTCCAGATGCACTCATATTGCCATGGAGTCAACGGGTGTCTACTGGAAACCCATTCATCACCTGCTGGAAGCTTCCTTCGAGATTGTGCTGGTCAATGCACAACATATGAAAAACGTGCCAGGAAGAAAAACGGATGTGAAAGATGCCGAATGGATTGCTGACTTGCTGCAACATGGCTTGCTCAAAGCCTCCTTCATTCCAAGCAAAGAGCAGCAAGCCGTGCGCGATCTCACCCGGACCCGGATGCGTTTGCTCCAGGAGCGCACCCGGCTCATCAATCGGATTCAAAAAGCGCTCGAAGATGCCAACCTCAAACTGGCCTCCGTGGGATCTTCCGTGATGGGGGTGACTGGGCAAGCGATTCTCAGGGCATTGGTGGCAGGCGAGGACGATCCTAAGTCGCTCTCCCAACTGGCGAGAGGGAAACTGATCAGGAAAGAGGACCAATTGCAAGCTGCTTTGCAAGGCAAGCTGGCGGCACATCACCGCGTGCAGCTCGAAGAACTGCTCCAGTTGATTGAAACGCTCGATCACTCGATTGCCCGCTTCGACCGCGAGATCGCCGAGCGCCTACGCTGGCTCGATCCCCTCATCGAACGCATCGATGCCGTGACGGGACTCGCGCGACGCAGTATCGCGCGTGTTGTTGGGCGAACTAGGCTGGGACATGAAGCACTTCCCAGATGCCACTCATGCCGCGTCCTGGATCGGCATTTGTCCGGGCAACCATGAAACGGCAGGCAAAGAAAAGAGTGGCCGCGCACGCAAAGGCAATCGTTGGGCCAAAAGCGTGCTTGTTCAAGCCGCCCATGCCGCCGCCCATACCCAGACCTACCTGGGCGAACAATATCGGCGGATTCGTGCCCGACGTGGGGACAAGAAAGCGGCCATGGCCGTTGGTCACAGCATTTTGGTGATCTTTTATCAGATGGTCAAGACGAGTGAACCCTATCACGAGAGAGGAGCTGATTACTTTACCAACGTCAATAAGGAAAAGATTCAAAAACGGTTGGTTCGACAACTGGAGCGCCTGGGCAATACGGTCATCTTACACCCTCGAATGGAGACGCCCCTCGCCTGAGCGCTCTTCTGTCATCTGAACAATCGATAACGAAGGTTCAGATCGTAGGGGAGAGTTTTTTTATCTCTCGTATCAAGTTTTCAGAGGAAAGAGGAAGAAAACGATGCCATATATTCAGAGCAACGATCATACCCAAATCTATTACCGGGACTGGGGTACGGGTGCGCCTGTGCTCTTCGTCAGCGCCTGGGCGTTTAGCGGGGCCATGTGGGAGTATCAGATGCTGCATCTCTCCGAACATGGATTGCGCTGTATTGCCTTTGATCGTCGTGGGCATGGTCGTTCGGATGATCCCGGACGGGGTTATGATATCGACACGCTGACGGATGATCTTGCGGAGGTGATTGCACAGCTTGATCTGCGCGATCTGACGCTGGTTGGAAATTCGATGGGTTGTGGAGAGATTGTCCACTATCTTGCCCGTCACGGTACCAGCCGCATCGCCCGCGTCGCGCTCGTGAGTGGTGTCACTCCTGGCGTTTTCAAATCGGCAGATAACCCGCAAGGATTTCCGAAGGAGGTTTCCGAGTTCGCTATAGCGCGGATGAAGGAGGACCGTCCGCGGTACATGGCAGATGGCGCGATCAAGTACTTCAATCTTGGGTCGACGTGGCCGGGACCGGAGCTGCTTTCCTCAGAGATGGTGCAATGGGCTGTCCGGCTCATACTTGAGTGTACGCCTAAAGCCACCATCGAGTGCTTCCGCGTCTCCGCGCAGACGAATTTCCTGTCTGATCTGCCCGCATGTACGGTGCCGACACTGGTTCTTCACGGGGACAGCGATCAGATTGCTCCCCTGGATCTGTGTGGGCGCAGGGCTGCCCAGGGCATTGCAGGCAGCGAACTCAAAATCTACCCGGGCGGAGGTCATGGCATGTTTCTCACGCATAAGGAGCGTCTCAATGAAGATCTGTTGACCTTCATTCAGGGCTAAGCCGTGCTCGTGTACGATTATAAATTGTTAATGTTAAAAGGAGAAGATGCATGGCGACTTATGCTG
>JAFMRP010001115.1 GCA_017354095.1 Ktedonobacteraceae bacterium | reverse complement strand
GCTCTCGGCTCTGGTGGTCTCAGCAGGCACAAAGGTATGAACTCGTTCTTGATGGGATCACTGGCACACAGGAACCCACGCTCAATGCGCTCGAGTCCATCTCCTCCTTTTCCTTTCGCAGCCGTGATGGCAAACAGTGTACGTTTCGCAAGCAGACTGTGCAGCGAGGGAGCGCCTACTGGTACGCCTATCGACGCCTGCATGGGCGACTCGTGAAGCGCTATGCAGGCAAGACGGCTGATCTTTCTCTTGCTCGCTTAGAAGAAGTCACGCGCAGCCTTCTCGACGCGCTTTCTTTCTCGGAAGCTTCTTCTCCCCTTGCGCCTCCATCCAAACCAGTGCAGCATTCCTTCCCAAATTCCCTGCTGCTTTTCTCAAAGATGCAGCCTCCCCGCTTACCGGCTGTGCTGGTGGAGCGAAAAGTCTTGTTGACGCGCCTGGAGGGCAGCCTGCTGTCCCCCGTCACGCTCGTACAAGCTCCTGCTGGCTTTGGCAAAACCACGCTCATCACACAATGGATAGAGAAGCCGCGTTCGCACAAGCGCCTTCCCCATGTCGCCTGGCTTTCTCTTGATGCTGATGAGAACCATCCGATCCGTTTCTGGCGCGCGCTCATTCAAGCTTGCCAGAGCATTGGGAGCAGCGTTGGTCAAACTGCTCTCACGCAACTTTCCCAGGCAGAAGATCCCCCTTTTCAGGTTCCTCCACTTGAGACGATTGTGGCATCGTTCCTCCAGGAAGCTTCCCATGATCTTCCAGACACGCTCCTCATTCTGGATGACTATCACACCATTACGCTCCCACGCCTCCATGAGACGCTGGCCTTTTTTCTCGATCATCTGCCCCCTTGTTTGCGAGTGGTGCTGCTTTCTCGTGCTCAGCCTCCCCTGCCCCTCTTGCGCTGGCGTGCTCAAGGAACCCTCTTCTCGCTAGAGGCCACCGATCTCCGCTTCTCGTTGGAAGAAACCGCTACCTTTCTGCGAGAGGCAGGTGTCCCCCCTCTCGCAGAAGCCATGCTCAGGCAACTCGATGCTCACCTTTCGGGCTGGGCAACCGGGTTGCGTCTGCTTGCCTACGCGCTGCAAAGAAAACAGAATGCATCCGAGGTGGCCCCTGTCCTCCTCTCTTTACAACAGGTGTGTGAAGGAAAAGCCACGGAGAGCAATCTCGCTGAGGCACCTCAGCAGATCCTGGATTACTTCGTCACGGAAATTCTGCAGGCCCAGCCAGAGGCGCTCCAGCGCTTTCTCCTCCAAAGCAGTGTCCTTCCCTATCTCAATGCATCCCTGTGCCAGGTAGTCATCGACGAAGCGAACGGCGATGATCTTCTGGAAACTGCCTATCAAGCTGGGCTGTTTCTGGAGCGCGTCGAAACCGGGACGACACACCTGCCACAGGCGTCGCAGGTGTGCTATCGCTATCATAGCCTCTTTGCGGAAGCGCTCCGCCGTGAAGCCAGGATGCGCCTGGGCGAAGCCACCCTGCGAGCGTGCTCATTCCGTGCAAGCTCCTGGTATGAGCAGCAGCAGATGATACCAGAGGCCATAGAGGCTGCGCTCACTGCACAGGATTTTGAGCGCATGGCACGGCTTGTCGAGCAGATCGATGGCCAGGGACAAATCTCCGATGCCCACATCCTGCTCCGCTGGCTTTCTCCCATGCCGGAGGCCGTCTTGCGTGCGCATCCTATGCTTTGCTGGCTCTCTGCCCTGAGCCTCCACCTGCAAGAGCCCGACCCTGCTTCTGGCACACATGAGCACATCGAAGCCCTGCTCCACATGGCCGAAGAAGGCTGGCAAAACCGTGGCATGACGACCTTTCTCGGCCTGATCGATGCTTTCCATGCTCTCCGCTCGTGGAGGGCAGGCAGATTGAGCGAGGCGGTAGAACATGCCCAACAGGCCCTGGCAGGGTTAAGAGACGACGGTGCCCATCGCCGCTTGCGCATGTTTCGTAGCATCTGTCTCTTTCTTGTTGGGACAGCGCAGATGTCAGCCGGGTGCTGGGCAGAAGCCCGGTCATCCTTCTTGCAAGCCTGTGAACGGAGTCGTCTTGATGGGGGAAGACCGTTGACGCGGAGTCTGCTGCTGATGTTGGGGATCTGCAGCGAGGTTCTTTGTGAACTGCACCAGGCGCACGAGTACTACCAGCAGACTCTTTCCGACTCATGCCTGCCACAGGATCGTCAACTCATCGCGGCCGCCCGGCTCGGCCTCTCGCGGATAGCGTTGGAATGGAATGATCTGCCCTCAGCAGAGCAACAGATACAAGAAGCCAGAACCGTTGCTGGAGAAGAAGTGCCAGACGTTTCACATCAGGCAGATTTCCAACTGGCACGCCTGCTTTTTGCACGAGGAGAGTTGACCTCCGCCACCCAGCGTCTGGCTGTCTTGCAGGTTCGCCTCCAGTTGATCCCAACAGACGAAGCTGCTCAATTGCTGACAGAGGTGCATCTTCTTCTGGCACATTGCCACCTTCAGGCTGGCAACCTTCAGCGTGTCCAGCACGTTCTCCAGATGCCAGAACTCCAGGAGCAGAGAGCCACCAGGATCTTTCAAGCGCGTCTC
>JAFMRP010001114.1 GCA_017354095.1 Ktedonobacteraceae bacterium | reverse complement strand
TCGTCAGGTTCGGCGGTGAAGCTGTCGTGGAAGGCAACACGCTGGCCATTGACGGAGCTAAAGCCAAAGGGGAGCACCGTGAGTTTCATGCCTACGTTGGTGAGCTCGCTATAGTTTTGCGAAAGAAGGAGGCGATCAGCGGCATCATAGAAGCTGATGTGGAAGGGATCGAGCTGAATATCCACTCTGATTTCTTGGGCTCGGAGGGTGAGTTTACCGGCGGACTGTTCCACCTCCGGGCTAGCGGAGGAAAGTTCTCGGGCCAAGCGCACACGCTCGTCTTCAACAGTCTGCTCTGCCTGTAACAGAACGCGCGCGATGCCATGCGCAAGGATGGACACAGCAATAGATACTGTTTCGCCACTACTTGTTGTACCTTTGAGGATAACGCCTGTATCATGCTTTTCCTGGAGTTGCGCAGAAATAACGATGGTAGGGCCGCCCGTATCGCCAGCTTGACGTATTGGCAGGGCGGGTGGATCGGAATAGTAGTAGTTATAGGGCAGTAAGGGGATGCGGTCAGCCATGGGCAACTACTCCTCTTTATGATGCGCGGCATGCGTTCAAAATGCATACTCTTGACAACAACACCCATATCGGGTACGCTCGTTGAGAACGATCCCAAAATTCATTGTACCTGATGCTCAGGGGAAATGTAAACGCCTGAGCAGCCAATGCCAACAAAGAGGCAGCGATGTCGCAGTTAAACATAGAAGATATTGCCAGATTGGCAGGTGTGTCTCGCTCCACAGTTTCCCGTGTTCTCAACGATCACCCCAGTGTCCGTCCGGCTGTGCGTGATCGCGTCTGGCAGGTGATTAACGAGCATGGCTACGCGCCCCAGGCGGCAGCTCGCCATCTGGTCACCCAGCGAACCCGGATCATTGGAGTGCTCTTTCCCCGGAGTGATAATTTCCTGCTGGCCAATCCTATTTTTGCCTCTATCGGGCAAGGCATTGGCCGGGCATGCGCGCAGCGGGGCTATATCGCGATGCTTTCTCTCAGTTTGCGCGACATGGAACAGAAGGTGTTGCTTGACATGTTACGCAGCCGTCATTTTGACGGTATCGTGCTGGTGAGCAGCGAGCAGAATGATCCCATGCCACTCTTTCTCAAGCAAGCGCGTATTCCGTATACCCGTATTGGATATGATCCTGAGCAGGAAGATCCGCATTACGTGGCGATTGACGAGGTCGAGGCGGCCTACAAAGCGGTGAAACATCTTATCGCATTGGGGCACAAGCGAATTGGCATTATCCAGGGTCCAGCCTGGGAGGCCTGTACGCCAGCGCGTTATAATGGCTACAAGAAGGCGATGGAAGAAGCGGGATTGCCGATTGATCCCGAGCTGGTGGAAGAGGGGGACTGGACACACACAAGCGGGAACGATGCCATGCGGCAGCTGCTCTATTTGAAACGTCCTCCCACAGCAGTTTTTGCCACGAACGACATGATGGCAGCCGGGGCGCTGCACGCGCTGTATGAGCGAGGTTTGCGCGTACCTGAGGATATGGCGATTGTCGGCTTTGATGATGTTCCACAGACGATTGTTGTCATCCCCCCGTTGACGACTATCCGGCAGCCCAGTATTGAAATGGGGATGCGTGCGACTGAGATGCTGATTGATCTGTTAGAGGGCAAGGAGGGCCAGCCATCGCATATTATTTTGCCGACGACCCTGGTGGTGAGGCAATCCTGTGGGGCGAAGCCACAGCATATCCAGTTCCCTCAAAAGCGCCAGGAGTCTGCCTCCCTCGATGGCCACTGATTAGAAAGGGGAAGCTATAATCCCCAAAAATCCGTGCAAAAAAGCTTCACAAAGCTTCACACGGCTTCCCAGGCCGATTCAAAGCTTCACAGAGGGTTCACAAGGGTCAAAAGCTTCACAGTCTCTTCAGGAGTTGGATGCGGGTGATTGTGCAGGGGGTCAACCAGAGGAAAAGGGACGTTTTGCCAAAACGCGTGCAAAAAAGCTACATAAAGCTACAGGCCCGCTCCAGAGGCCGATGTAGAAGCTACACAAAGCTACATGGAAGCTACATAAGCTACAGGGCCGCTCTACAGGCGGGTTGAGGGGCATTTCGCATTGATAGTGCTAGATGTGAATTGATGTTCACAAATTAAGATAGATGGGTTTATATCTATCATGCAACCCGATTGAGGTTCCTCTTGCGGTCACAGCAGGCGGGATCAAGCGTTGGGAGGAGGGTTGAGAGAGAGGCGGGTGAGGGAGTCGGCCAGGCATTGGCGGTCGCGGGGGTGAAGCTATTCCAGGATTTGAGGACTCGCAGCCTGTTCCATGGAATGTGGGTAAGTTCCTGTTGTTCATTCAGGCCGACTTTGCCGAAGACGCCAGCGCGGCGACCGGTATTACCTGGAGAGCCGTTGGGGGGATTGCGGGTTGGATCGTTGAGGTCTTCGCCTTCAAAATACATTGTCAGCGCGACCCCGTCCCCGGCGGAGTCCCTGATGTAGCCACCGTATGTTTCGAGAGCCTGGCATACCATCTTTTCTCCAACTGGCGCGCCTGGAAGTGTATTGCAGTTTACAGAGGGATCGAGCTGTATG
>JAFMRP010001113.1 GCA_017354095.1 Ktedonobacteraceae bacterium | reverse complement strand
GAAGTAAAGGAGCATCTCTATGGCAACAATGATTGCTCTGGTAGGAGACCAACCATTACCAAACGTTCTTCCAGTTCGGCACTATCATCCCAGCAATGTCTTGCTGGCCTACACGGAAAAAACGCGGCAGAAGTATGAGTATCAACAAGCAACGCTCCAAAGGGATTGCCATGTCTATGGATTAGAAACCGATCCCTATGACATCCCAGCTATAGTAAGAGCACTCAACGCGAAGCTTGATGAACAAGAGGCCCTGGCATCGCAACCGCTGGCGTTTAATCTAACTGGTGGCACAAAAACCATGTCTTTGGCTGCCTATCAGGTGGCACAACAGCGCGGCGCTTCTATGATATACATACAGAGTGAGGGTAAGCGCACGCGCGTGTATCATTACGCCTGGAAGCAGCAACAACTAAAGGCAACGGGCAGCGAGTTGCTACCTGAATGCATTACGTTGCGAGATGTGTTTGACTTGTATTTCGGCCCTAATAACTGGGAGGATCATGGCCCATCATCAGGTACAGGCGGTGCTTTTGAAAACACTTTGGCTGCCATGCTAAGGAGGCATGGATATGAGGTGATGATAGGAGTCAAAGCGATGAAGAATCAGATTGATGTGGATGTCGCAGTACGCTTAGGGAACCAATATGGTATCATTGAAGCGAAAATGGGAGAAAATGGAAAAAAGCTCGACGGGATCAAGCAACTGAGTACTGCAGCACGCCTCTTGGGTACCTATTCGCAAACATTTTACGCGATCACTGTTTTGCCCACATCAGATCATAAAATGATTACGGAAGCATCGAATATTCAGGTTATTTCTTTGTCAGGCTACAACGCTACCACCAACAGGCTCTCAGCTACGGATGAAGCCGTGCTTCTCGCCAGCATCGAGAAAGCGTTAAAAGGGTAGCAACTGGAGAATATAATACATCATGCTCATTCTTAACTTCACGCACCCGCTTACTGATGAGCAGCAAGCACGGATTGAGACACTTGCCAGGACGGGCATCGACGAGGTGCGCACCATCCCGATGCAAATTGATCAGGCCGAGCCGCTCGCGCCGCAGATTCGCGCCATCGTCGATGCCGTTCACTTGTCGCCGCAGGAGTGGCAGACGCGTCCGCTGCTCATCAATCCGCCAGGTTACGCGCCCGCTGCCTTCGTGCTGCTGGCCGAGCTTCATGGGCGTATTGGCCATTTTCCCACGCTCATTCGCTTGCGTCCAAAGTCTGGTCCCGTTCCGGCATATGAAGTGGCGGAATTGCTCAACTTGCAACACATACGCGACCACGCCCGTCAGAGCAGGTGGTAATCCTGTGAGACAGATGGGGAGCAGAACGTCAGAGATACCAGAGAGGATGCTTTCATGGATATGGTCCCAGCTAACGATTCGGCCAGGCTCTATGCGCTGCTGTTACGACTGCGTCCACTGCAGCAGGGAACGCTGATGCCTTTTAATGGAGAACTGGTTCACGGCGCGTTCCTGCGCTGGTTGCGCGCGACAGCCCCTGAGGTTGCCAACTGGCTGCATGAGGGACAGAAGCGCCGCCTCTTTACCTGCTCCAGCCTGCACTTCTCGCACCCGATGCGGCCCCATCTACGAGCCGAGCGCGAGCATATTCACCTGCCATTGGACCCTCAGAAAACCTATACTGTGCGGCTCACGCTGCTGCTTGGCGAGCTCTTCCCGTTATTTCACGAGGCCCTGACCCAATTCCATGCTGCACGCCTGGGAGCTGGGGCGCCTCCTTTTCTCCAACTGGGCAAGCAGTTGTTTCTGCTCGAAGAGGTGCATCTGAGCAACGATGATCACATCGGATGGACGGGCTTTACCTCGTTGCACGCGCTGGTTGAGCAGGCCCGGCAAGTGCAATTTGGGGCTTTGGGCACCCTGACGCTCGACTTTGCCTCGTTGACCACCTTCAATCGCGGTCACCGCAAGATAGGCTACGGCAGCCACCAGGTGATGCTACCCCTACCCCAGTTCGTCTTCCAGAATCTGGCACGGCGCTGGGAGGATATTGCGCCACCAGAGCTGACCAACGTTATCCAGCAAGAACGCCTGGAGCAATATCTGCAAGAGGATGGAGTCATCATCGTCGATTATGATCTCAAAGCCCATCACGTCCACTTCACCACACACCAGCAGCGTGGCTTCGTCGGCTCCTGTACCTATCAGCTGCGGGGTCCTGACGAGCAGACGAGCCCGCAGGCTCCTCTAACCCTTCGCCAGCAAGTATATCTATTGGCACAGCTCGCTTTCTATAGTGGTGTAGGCTATAAAACCGCCATGGGGCTGGGGCAGACACGCCTCATCAAAGGGTAAGCAAGACACCACCAGAGATCTATCCCTCTCATGGCCTTGCTGATCAGTGGGGGTTGCTATGTCAGCACCTGCTCCAACAAGGGAGAGCGCCAAACTCACCACTATTTGGCGCTCTCAGCACGAGATCCATGAGCTGCCGCGGACGTCGTGCTCAGCGGCTCTCGCCGAACTGAGCAAACCGCATTCATACTCTGTTGAATCCCCAAATAGAGCCAGATGTGGTATGCTCAAAGCAGGATCTGT
>JAFMRP010001112.1 GCA_017354095.1 Ktedonobacteraceae bacterium | reverse complement strand
CAGTGCTGAGAAGAAAAGCTATCGGCGATGTTCGATCTCAAGTGGTCTGACGTGTGAGCGTTGTCCATCTCTCGCTGAGGCCTCATAGGCCTCAAAGCGCTCATGCTTTCACAGAGCTACCTCAACGAGATCGTATCTCTTGAAATGGGTCCAGAGATCGTCCCCACTTCAGTGGAGTTTCCAAATTGCCCGTTGATAGCCAGCGCGAAAACTATATCTTCCCTCTTTCTTCCTTTTTATCTCCATTCGCTGAATATACAATGTCTGCTGAATATACAATATAGTACATGGCAGTGTGCAAAAGGAGGCGATACACATATATGGGTGAGATAAGAGAATCGGAACGAGGCCAGGGGACGACACCTTCTGCATCAGAACCATACCAGCTACGAATAGAGAACAAGGCTCCAACAGATCGAGAAGGGAGTCATGACAAGCCAGGTACTGACCTGATCCCTGCACGACTCTTCGCTCATGATCGCGCCATTGGTGGTGATCCGAGCGCGGAGGCCCGAGAAGGACGAAGTAAGCTGGGAAGCGGTTCGGATGTCGTGGTCGCCCCTGAAGCGAGAGCGCTGCTGGATACGGGACATCCTGTGGATAGTGCACAGGTGTATGAGACCGTTGTAGGAGAGAGGCCTCCCCGGTGCGATTGGACGACGGCATTTCGATCCACGAACTGGTGGCCACTTCTTGAGAGCCGCAGCGGCCTTTCTTTTACACCTGAGTACATTCCCAGAGAGCAACTCGGCCCCCAAGGACATCGTGAAGTTTTGCCAGAGGTTGCCACCGAAGCGCAGCGTCTGCTTGAGAATCCACGCTACCGCAGTCAATATGAGGTCGAGCCCGGTTTAGCCCAGGTCGGGGTTGATCAAGAGGGAGTGGTGCGGCTTGTCTATACCGACACGAGCCATGTGGAAGAACGTGCGAGGCAAAACCTGATCGGGAAGGATGAGGACGGGATACGACAAGGGGTGGCTCACTTTGGACCATCCCTCCGAACGGGAGCCCACGTAGTGCCGCTGGTGAGAGAAGGAGAGCGTGAGTATGTTATGGCAGGTGAGAAGCGTGATGGGTCTCTGGGGAGCGTGACAGAAGGGGCTTCCTTCAGCGATGGACACCCTGCGCCAGATCCTTACCGCATTGTCGAACGTGGCTTGCTCGAAGAATTAGGCGTTCCCAGAGAGCATATCGTGGAGCGGTCTCTGACGACGTTCGGCATAGGGGAAACAGGAACCATGAACCCGATTGGATATGCAAGGCTTGATCTCACACGGCAGCAGTTGAGAGATCTCTGGGCAAATGCGGAAGACCATGGTGAATTCAGGGATTTACAATTTGTCCCATTCACCATTGAGGATACCCTTGATGCTTTGATGCGACCGGAGAATACGTGGCTCCGAACGACCCCACCCACGCTGGTACACCTTTTAGTCGACAAATATGGGGAACAGACCGTGAAATCGGCGATAGAACAACGTGCCGCTCACGCTTCCTCATCAACATAACCCTTACGGCCTATGAGGCCCCAGCGAGAGATGGACAACGCTCACACGTCAGACCACTTGAGATCGAACATCGCCGATAGCTTTTCTTCTCAGCACTGTGAGCCACCAGAATCGCGCTCACGGTGCTGAGAAGGTGCTCATTTGCCGATCTTTTCTGGCATACCATCGCTGCTGATAAGATGCACCGGTCGCTAACGTTGTAAATTTCTCACGCGGGCCTAATAGGCCATTACTCGCAAAGACGGGCGCACCGTTTCCCTCTATGGAGACATCAGAGTGATCTCAGCATCCACCTTCCTGTTCACTCTGGTCCATATGCACGCAGGTGATCTCTGGATCAGTATCTTAGACGAGCAGACGCAGGTGACATTGACGAACTGGCAGCTCTCTCTCCCTATCAGACCAGACATCTCAAGCGTTTTGGCAACTCTGAATGAGACTTGGAACAGATTCCTGCTCCAGAAACGTCTGACCTGACGTTTGAAGTGGAGCAGGAAGACAGGGTTGAAGCTAGCGATGTGACTGTTCCTCGGCTTCCGGCGCCATCCGAGGGATCGCCTCTCTCTTGATTGGGCAGGCTCGCTGCTCTTCCTCATTTCTGCTCTTGCGATGGGGGGCTGCTTCTTGTATACTGACATCGACAGAGGAATCATTGCTCTGCCAAAGGAGCGCCGGGAAGCCTGGTCGGCCACCGATACTCCTTTGGTCCCGTGTGCGGACATGGCCTATCGGTGTGGAATGCCATATGTGGAAGCAGAAAGGACCTAACGTATGCATCGTCTCTCCCGCGCACTCCCCTCAGCCTGGGGACGTCTCCGTCTCTTCCTTCACCCACGCAGAAACATGGCTTCTCCATCCCCCTGTGTCCTTCTTGATGACTGACCGAGTGCGCGCTTGCGACCCTGAGCAGCTACGCCAGGATCAGGCGGGCGCGCACCATGCTCCTGGCACGGCTGGTCGCTGGCGCCGCGGGATGGCGGCTGTTTGCGCGAAGCCGCGCAGGAGGAGCAAAGGCGCGCTCTACCACAGGAAGAAAAGGAAACGACGCATGACGATACCCACGTTGG
>JAFMRP010000232.1 GCA_017354095.1 Ktedonobacteraceae bacterium | reverse complement strand
CTGGACGATGAAGGGCTCACCTTTAAGCCGGAAGGATCAGAGCGAAAGTTTCGCCTGACGCCCGAGAAGGCGGTCCAGCTGCAGTTCAGCTACGATGCAGATGTGATCATGTGCCTGGACTATTGCACACACGTTGACGCACCACCTGACGTGCAGGAAGAAGCGGTAATGCGAACAATCGCGTGGGCACGGCGCTGTAAGAAGGAGTACACACGACTGGTGGGGCAGAAACGGCTGGCAGAGGAGCAGCGGCCACTCCTGTTTGGAGTTGTTCAGGGAGGAGGCGACAAAGAATTGCGCCAGCGCTGCGCCAACGCTCTGCTGGAGATTGGATTTGACGGCTATGGCTACGGTGGTTGGCCGCTGGATAATAAAGGAAATTTGTTGACAGATATCATTGCCTATACACGCGAACTGATACCAGCACGATTTCCGATGCATGCGCTGGGGATAGGCCATCCGCGGAACGTAGCACAGTGTACACAGATCGGCTATGGCCTGTTCGACAGCGCCATGCCGACCAGGGATGCGCGGCACGCACGCCTATATGTTTTCACAGACGAGAGTGAAGCCATGAAGGTAGAGGAGAAGTGGTTCGCGTACGTGTATGTCAATGATGACAAGTACATAAAAAAGGACGCTCCCCTATCGAGTATCTGCGATTGCCTGTGCTGCCGTCATTACTCGCTCGGCTACCTGCATCACCTCTTTAAAATCAACGACAGCCTGTTCCTGCGCCTGGCCACATTGCACAACCTGCGATTTATGACCATGCTCACCCGGCGACTGAGAGAGCGTTTTTATGTCTGAAGATCATAATCAGGCTGCGTTAGAGAGACTGGTCACAGAAGTGCTGGCAAGCGCGAAGTATGGCGATGTCTGCCCGGATCTGATACGCCACATTGGCACACTGGAGACGGGAAAACGCAAGAGCTTCAAAGAAGCGCTCAAGGCGACGAAGAATAAGTTGCACCAGGTAAGCGGGGCCTATCGGGGCAGACTGGAGCAGTACGCATCCTGGCTGGAAGAGGTACGCAGAGCAGTACGCGAAGGCGACAAAGAACAATTGCGTGCAGTGAATAGACACATAATGCATCATCACGCCTCTACACGCGAACGCCTGCCCATTCTTGATCAGTTTTATAGCTCACTTATGGCCGACCTGGCACCCATACGCAGCGTACTGGATATCGCCTGTGGGCTCAACCCACTGGCCATACCCTGGATGCCACTGGAGCAAGGCGCGCGCTACTACGCCTACGATATTCACCAGCAGATGCTTGATTTCCTAAAAGACTACATGAAAATCATTGGGATGGAGGGAGAGACGCGGGCCTATGACGTAACACTGGAATCACCACAAGAGGAAGTGGATGTAGCACTCATCTTGAAAACCCTGCCATGCCTGGAACAGGTAGAGAAAAAAGCGAGTCTGCGTTTGTTGAGAGAAATACGCGCGAAAATCCTGATTGTATCATTTCCAGTACATAGCCTGGGTGGAAGAAGTAAGGGGATGGAAGAATACTACGAAGGCTATTTTTATAAGTTGATAGAAAAAGAGCAGAAGCAATGGAAAGTGAGTAGGTTCGAGTTTGGAACAGAGCTGGCATTTGTAATGAAGAAAGAAATATTATGATGTGAAAAATGTTATGCGCGTATAATCAAACATACAAATATATTTATATAAAAATAAATTACCGATAAAACTAGGTGAGTGGTGTTATAATACTATTAACTAGGTATCAATATTACGTCGTTTACGTATTTTTATGCCCGCTACACGGGCGAAAGGAGAGGGCGTGATGGAGTTCTCAGGTTTTCGCTCTCTTCCCCTACAGCCTGAGGCGGCAAAAAAGTACTTTGCAACACCTTGAACATCAGAGGTGAAAGTTGACAACAACACAACAGCCAGGTAAGATAGAGATACATCTAAAATCATCTTTCAACCTGTAAAATCACACAGCATCCTGGACATACAGAAGATGGAGGGGTACGGCGCATGGGCAAGAAGACATCGCAACACGAAGAAGAGCCACCAGAAATACAGCGTACAACCTATATGACACGGCGGAAACGTGCTGCGAGCGTGCCGGAACGCCTCCAATATCCCTACCAGACCGATGAATACCCCAAGGTCAGGCGCGCTTCACGTCTTAGAGAAAGCTCGTCTATCCCCAGTATCGCCAGGACCCGCTATCGGGCTCGACAACATGCACCAGAAGACGAGCTTGAAACGGATATATTCTATACCCCATCTTTAAACGAGACTTCACACAAGATCGTGATCAACCAGCGTCGCCACACCAGGGTCTACGAGCCACCACTCACCCGGCGTAGATACAAGTATTCACGCCGCCATATACTGCTGCGCGCGATTAAACGCCATACCACGCTTGTCTATATCAGCGTGTTACTGGCCCTTGTGCTCATTCTGATACCTCTCTCCCAGCTTGCTCTGCGCCAGGGCGCTCATCTCATACCTATCAACCCCGCTACGCAAACAACGCCCAGCAAACCATCATCGGCTGACCCGCACCAGCTGGTCATCACACCATCCACCACCGATCATCCCGCACCGCCCGTCTATGCAAGTGCGGCCTACCTGCTCGATGCCGACAGCGGGGCCACCTTCTACGCGCACAACCCTTTTGAGCATCTGCCCATCCTCAGCACAACCAAACTTATGACCGCCCTGGTCGCAGCAGAGGAGGGCGCTGACAGGCTCGACAAGCCCATTCCCATTAACGCTGCCATCGCCAGGGACCTCAACACGCTCTCGCCCGATAGCTCTCTCATGGGCATCAAACCAGGAGAGACCTATACCTTGCGCGAGCTGCTCTATGGCGCGCTGCTTATGTCGGGAAACGACGCCTGTATTGCTATTGCGGACGGGTTGGACGGCAACCTGGCAAAATTCGTGAGTAAAATGAATCAGCGCGCCCACGATCTGGGTATGCTCGATACCCATTACATGAACCCGCATGGCCTGCTCGATACAGGTCACTATTCCAGCGCCCACGATCTGGCCATCCTGGGCAAATACAGCCTCAGCAACCCGATTGTCCACGCCATCAGCGCGACAAAAGAATACACCATCCCCAAAACCAAACAGCATCCCGAGCGCTCCATGTTCAACGGCAACCAGTTTCTCTGGTGGTACCCTGGCGTCGATGGCGGCAAACCAGGCTGGGACGGAAATAAAAACTTCAACCAGGTGATCTCTGTCGTGCGTAATCACCACCATTTGATCGGCGTCGTCTTGAATACCGTCGACTGGTGGACCGACATGCGCAACCTGATGAACTGGGGGTACGACAACTTCGCCTGGATCTCACCACGCGATCTTGACGCGAAACAAACTATTCCCTACGATGCCGACTGGAATTACTTCGCCAAAGATCACAAAGAGAATACCATCCCCATCGCCAAACATGGCCGCTATTACATCTATACCGGCTACAGCGTCTTTGACCCCATCCTGGCTTACTACGATAAAAACGGTGGCCTGAAAAAAATCGGCTACCCACGCGGCATGCCGATAACGACGAGCAACACCACGCTGACCCAGAAATTCGACAAGGGCGTTATTCGCTGCGATACCTCTACCCACGCATGCGAGATCGTACCAGTGTGACGTATCTCACATAACCAATGTAACTATCTTACTTGTTGAGTAGTTGGCTGTTTGCTATACTGCGCATGAGCAAATAGCAAACTTGTACTTTTTATGTTTGGGTCAAGGGAAAGCAATGTCGAGAGAAAATGTAACAACAGGTAGCGAGCAGCTCAGCGCGAACGCTATACCGAATACAGAGCCAATAACCTCTCCCAGGATGCCGAGCGCGATTCCGAACACGGAACCGGTAATAGCTCACAGGACGCCGCTGGCCCGCGCGCGCCTGGCGATGGCCATTTCAGCAGGCAAACTGGCGGGAGTTTCTGGCCGTTTCTTCCACATCGGGGGCGGCACCAGCCTGCCTGGTATGATCGCACGGCGCATCGATCCTAACGTACTCAAATCGGTGGTAGGCGCCAGCAAAGCGAAAAAAATCGTGATTACAGGCAGCAATGGTAAAACCACCACGGCACGCATGACAGCCGCGATCGCCGATGCCGACGGACAACGCGTCTCGCAGAACCGCACTGGTTCCAACCTGCTGCAGGGCGTGACCTCCGTTGCCGTCAATTTCGCTAATATCTTCGGCCAGCTCGACAGCGATGTGCTGCTCTTTGAAATCGATGAAGGCACTATCCCCCTGGCAGTGCCAGAAATCCAGCCCGATGTGGTCGTCATCACGAATATCTTTCGCGACCAGCTGGACCGCTACGGCGAACTCTACTCGGTCGCCCGTGCGCTCGACACCATGCTGGAGGGTTTACCCGAAACAGCCACCATCCTGCTTAACGGCAACGATCCACAGGTCGCCAACTTCGGCCTGAATGCGAAAGCCAGGCGGCTCTTTTTCGGCCTGGAAACCACCGAGATTGGTACCCCTGTACCGGAGCAATCCGCCGACATCATTCGCTGCATCCACTGCGGCAGTGACCTGGAATACAAAGTCGCATATATGTCGCACCTGGGCATCTACCGCTGCCCAACCTGCGGCTATACCCTCCCCAAACTAGACATCGCCGTCACCTCAGTGCAGCTTGCCTCCGATGGCAAAAGCCCATCGCATGCGACATTGCGTACACCACAGGGCGAAATGAATGTGACGATCCCTCTGCCTGGCCTGCACAATGTCTACAACGCAGCCGCAGCCATCGGCGCCACAATGGCCGTTGACTTCGATATGGATAAAGTCCAGACGGCCATGAGCAAACTGCGTCCCGCGTTCGGCCGCCTGGAGAAAATCACAACCGGCGACAAAACGATCTATCTCTCGTTCGTCAAAAATCCTACCTCGTTCAACCTGATGCTGCGCTTGATCCGCCAGCACCCGGGGAAAAAACATCTGCTGCTGGCCATGAGCAACACCGTGGTAGATGGCGAGGACTTCGCCTGGCTGTGGGATGTCGAAATAGAGGAGATGGCATCCGAGGTGCTTGATGTGGTTTGCAGCGGCAATAAAGCCGAAGAGCTGGCAACGCGCCTGAAATACGCGGAAATCTCGCCCGAGCGCATGACGATCATCCACGACCGCGAGGCAGCGCTGGATGCCGCGCTCAAAAACGTTGAGCCGGGTGGTACACTGTACATTATGAGCGGCTATACACCAATTCACGAACTGCGCAGGATCATGCAGAAACGTGGCTGGGTCAGGCACTTCTGGGAGGAATAACGATGGAGACACAGGCAAAAGAGACTGGCATGGTCCTGAAAATAGGTCATCTCTATCCCACACTGATGAGCGTAGCCGCGGATCGGGGCAACCTCTTTTCCATTGAAAGACGCTGCAAATGGCGCGGTATTAAAACAGAGGTCGAACTGATCTACGTCAAGCAGACGCCCGATTTCACCCGCTACGACCTGATCCTGTTCCATGGCGGCGCCGACCGCGAAATGGAAATCGCCTCGAAAGATATCCAGACCAAAGCTCCCTCGCTGCATGAGGCCGCTGAATCTAATACGGTGTTCCTCAGCGTCTGCGCAGGCTATCAGCTCCTGGGACACTATTACAAGCCGTTCCAGGGGCCTGAATTGAAGGGTGTAGGACTGCTCGACTTCTACACCGAAGGTGGCGGCACACGCTTCATGACGCACATGGCGCTAGAAACCAATTTCCCCGAAACTGGCAAGAAAATCCTGGTGGGCTACGAAAACCACAGCGGGCGCAGCTATCTGGGTTCTAATGCCCAACCGCTCGGCAAAGTACTCGCGGGTTGGGGCAACAATGGGAAAGATGGCGGTGAGGGCGCGGTGTACAAAAATGTATTCGGCACCTATCTGCATGGCCCCTTACTGCCGAAAAATCCCTGGTTCACCGATCTGCTCATCCAGCGCTCCCTGGAACGCCGCTATGGCAAGGTCGAATTGACCCCGCTGGACGATAGCACAGAAGAAGCAGCTCACCAGGCTGCTCTCAAGCTGGCAATGGAATTCAAGGGAACAATGTCCGCTATTGAAGCTACACCCTGGAAACGCTAGCACATTCCTGGAGTGGAAGGGTAGCATCACATGTCAGGAAAACATGCACTGAAAATCTGCCTGCTGCTCTGTTTTCTCACCAGCTCTTTGCTGGCATGTGATGGGCTACCCACCATTGCCCTGACGACCACTCCCCCACCCTCTCCTCAACCTACTTCTACCGCCGACATGCCGTTTAATACCTGGATTACAACGGCCCCTGGCATCGAGATACGTAAAGAAGATTGGAAAAGTGAGGGCAACAACGAAGACACGATCATCATTACCCGCTTCAATCTAAAGCAGGTTCATCTCAGCATTGGCTACCAGCCAGACAAACCCCTAACAATTGGCGAATGGCTACACCAGAAGAAGGTCAAGGCCGTCATCAATGGTGGCTACTTCGACCAGGATAATCGACCAACCGGCCTGCTTATCTCTAATGGCAATGCTTTTGGGTCATCATATCAAGGCTTCGGCGGCATGCTCTCCGTCGATAACAAGGGTCACGTAGGATTGCGTTCACTGCGCACCAGTCCCTATAGTCCAGGCGCCGAGCAGTTGCAGCAGGTCACACAATCCTCACCCATGCTGATGATCGATGGCAAACGCACCCAGTTCGCTTCTAACGCCGCCAGCCAGCGACGCAGCGTTGTGGCCACCGATACCCAGGGACGCCTCCTCTTCATCGTAAGCCCGGGTCAGGCCTTCACGCTCGATGAGTTGGCCGATCTACTGGCGGCTTCTGACCTTTCACTCAAAAACGCGCTCAATCTGGATGGTGGGGCCTCTACTGGCCTCTATGTCAATGGAGCTACCAAAGTCACTGTTGACGCGTTCACTTCGCTGCCCATCGCTATCCTTGTGAAGTAGCTGAGGTGAAACGTACTAGGTTGTATATTCCCCATTGATACGCACATATTCATAGGTGAGATCGCAGCCCCATACCGTCGCGCGCGCTGAGCCAAGACCAAGCCCCACCCGAATGACCACTTCTTTACCTTTCAGGTACTCCTCCAGTTGCGGCAGCAGTTCATCCCCCAGCGGACGACCCTGGTAGACCGGCAGATCACCAAAGGCGATCGAGACCTTCTCCGGTACGATCTCTTGCTGCTCGTCGCATTTTCCAATGGCCATCGCCACA
>JAFMRP010001111.1 GCA_017354095.1 Ktedonobacteraceae bacterium | reverse complement strand
TTCAAGGGCCCTGGCCTCCTTATTCCGACCCCCAACGCCGAGCCTCTTGTCCAGACGGCCAACGCTGCTAGCGCAGCTACGAACGACGTTCGTCAGGCCGTCTGCGAGGAATCTGACGCGTCTACCGCTGCGCGGTCAGGTGGTCGGAGCAGTAGCACCCCCAGCCTCACCACTCCCTGCCCCTACAGATCCGTCGCTGCCCTCCCAAACACCTACATCTGAAAGATCTCTCTTCTTTGCTTGCCGTCTGTGCTACTTTGGTTCTCCGATGCTGGCGTTGGCCCGGCCACGTCCCCAGTATGCTTTGGACGAGATCTGGTTGGTGTCGAGGCCGCGAGCTTCCAGGGCGCGATGCAATGTTCTGGCGACCTGAAGTTCTGCCCCGATGTAGGCATGGCCGGGGGAGGCTGGTAGCTTCGCTGATTCGATTGCCGCAACAAGGGCTGCAGGATCGCCAGGAGAAGCATTCCCGCGATGTATCCATGTCAGTTGTACATTCGCGTTTGCCGTGAGAGGCTGCTCTTCGCCGAGATCTGCCACTTCGAGAAATGCCCAGGCGGGTGTCCCTGCGGGCAACGCCTCAAGCATGGCAAAGGTTGCTGAGATGTACGTCTCGTCTCCGGCAAACAGATGCCAGGGGGCAGAGGCCAGCGAGATTTTTCCTCGTGGGCCAACAACATCGACGATATCGCCGGTTTGAACCGTTTTCGCCCAGTTTTCGCCCGGGCCTCCTTTTCCGTGTACGAAGATGTCGAGGTCTAGAGATCTTGTCTCGCGGTCGAAATGTCGGATCGTGTATCGTCGATAGAGCATACGTTCTCCATCTGCCGGGACCCACAACATGACATCCTGTCCGGGGAGGTAGTTAAAGTCCCCAAGCCCTGATCCTTTCAGTCTGATACGATGCATGCGAGGGGTCGTCATTCTCGACTCTGTCACCCGCAGTGTCCACCGTCCGACGCCCTGGATTCTCGTCACCAACTCGTCGGGCCTGCTTACATCATTCATTGGTTGTGTATCTCCTTCTGCGGCGGGGAGAAAGGATGCAGGAGGGCTCCTCTTGTTCCGCTCGGCAACGCCGCTAGCGCGGCTATCGCTGCGCGATCAGCCGATCGGAGAGGCAGCCGCCCTCCTGCACCTCCCGTTCCCTGCCAGTCGGTTTTATTGCTGTTCGTTGTTGTCTAGCACGACGGAGATCGTCATGCCAGTGTTGATGGGAAGCGCGATGGAGCATAGCGCGGGGTTGCTGCTGGCGTTCTGGTTGTACGCGCGAATGCCGGCGCCGCGTGGGCTGGCGGCTTCCTGAACGCGCAGCCCGTTCCCTCCTTGAACGCAATTGTCGGCTACGATGATGCTGCCCGGACGCGCAAGTTGGATTGCCCACGCGAGGTACTGCGGGTAGGAATCTTTATCGGCATCGATAAAAATCAGATCGAATGGTCCCTCTACCGAAAGGAGTGGCAGTGTCTCCAGAGCGGGACCAACGCGGACTTCGGCGCGATCATCTACCCGGGCCTGGCGGAACGACTCGCGTACCACCTCGGCATGGCTAGCATCGATTTCCAACGTAATCAGCCGTCCTCCGGCAGGCAGGGCTCGTGCCAGCCAGATGCCGCTATAGCCAGCCAGGGCGCCGATCTCCAGGATCTTGCGGGCCTGGCAGGCTCTGGCCAGAACCTGTAAGAGTTTGCCCTGCAGCGCGGAAATCGCAATAGAAGGCAGGCCATGTTCTCTTGCCCTGGTGAGCGTTTGCCGCAGCGCTTCATCCTCAGAAGCAAACATATGAGCGATGGCTTCTTCCAGTTCGCGAGCGTTGACCGGAGTATCAGGCGTTCCGGCGCCTCTCTGCTGAGAAGAGGAGCCGTGCGTGAGCAGACCGCGAATCTCATTCTTGCTATGCTCAAGCACCTGACGCAGGCGCAAGAGGCTTTGTTGATCCGCCTGCTGCGTCAATACACGCACTCCTTTTTCCACCGTGCTTTGGAGATTCTGGAGTTCCTCGTGGACAAAATCGCTGGCCAGGAGCGTAGAAGCAGGGGGCTCAGGATGTCCATAGCGCTCCCAAAAATCCTGGATGAAGTCCGCCTGGGTCTGCAGTTCTGCTTCACCCGTCTCGGTCAGGTGGTAGACGCTTTTTTCATCCGCTCGCTCCGCCAGCAGTAGTCCTTGATCTTCTAACAGTTGTAATGTTGGATAGACGGTTCCCGGGCTGGGAGAGTAGCGGCCATAGGTCTGTTCTTCGATCCACTTGATCATCTCATATCCGTGTTTGGGACCATGACGCAGAGCGTCGAGCAGTAGATAGCGCAGCATGCCTCGTTCGACGCGTTCCCGGCGTCCTCCGTGCCGATGTTTAACTTCATCGGCAACATGCCAGGATACGTGATGGTGAAGCCCACCTTCCCCACGTTCCAGGCGCTCAGACACCTCGTAATGGTGGCGTCCTCGTCCTCCATATCCTTTGCGGTGTTCGCGATGTCCTGACTCCTCGACGTGGTGATGTACAACCTTATGCTTGCCGTGCTTGCCATGTTTTGGGTATTCCAGTTCTTCTGGATGGTTGATGTTCTCGTACAT
>JAFMRP010001110.1 GCA_017354095.1 Ktedonobacteraceae bacterium | reverse complement strand
TCATTCGCTGTGGGCGTGGCCGCGCTGGGGACGATTCTGGCCTTTGGCAACTTCACCTCGGTCTTCCTGCCACAGCGGATGCGCCTGGCTCGCCGTGGCTTTCAGACCACGCAGACCTCGGCGGAGGCCGGCTGTTTGCGCTCGCTTATGTCCATACTAACCTTGCTGGTTATGTATATTGTACTGTTGCCGGTGGCGGCGGCGCTGGTCTTGCCGGTGCTGTTCCACGCGCAGTGGGTCTGGATTGCCTCTATTCCGCTCTCGCTGGCCTACGGCTGCGTTCTTTACTCTATCGTGACCGGCCTGGTGGCTCCGCGCCTGCTGGCGAAGGCGCCGGAGATTCTGGCCCTGGTGACGAAAGAATAGCCCTGGGCGCTGTCTCATAGCCGGGGTTGATGGCGGCACGCTGCTCTTCCGAGTCGATGAAGCGCGTGCCGCCGTCGCGTCTGAAGGCAGCCGGTGTAAAACCAGTGCGCTGGCGAAAGAGCGTCCCGAAGTAGCGCACATCGGGATAGCCGATAGCCTGCGCGATCTCTTTAATGGGCAACTGTCGGTCTAGCAGGAGCTGGGTCGCGATGTCTATGCGTAGCCGGCACAGGTATTCCATAGGTGAGATGCCTGTGGTCTTCTGAAAGATGCGCGCGGTGTGACGTTCGCTCAAATGTACCTGGGCGGCCAGGTCGCGCAGGGAGAGCGGACGCCGATAATTATCGCGCAGATACCGTGTGATAAGCCGGGTTACGGCTTCATCCGCGTTGCGTACAGGCGTGGACGGTGGATCGGTGATGGGGGGCGTATCTGTTACGGCTCGCGCTGTATCCAGCAGCAGTTTGGTGACCAGTCCCTCGATGGCCTGGGTGTAGCCGGCTTCCCTGCGGGCTGCCTCTTCAGTTAATAGATTGAGGGTTTGTTGCATGGATGGGCCGGGCGTGGCCAGCGGGCGATGGCCGGTGAGAAAGGCATTGAGCAGCGTATCGCTGTCCCGGGCTGTACCCTGTTCGGTCGGTACCAGTGTATACGACCAGAAATAGATGCCCAGCGGCTCGTCATCGGCTGCGATAATTTCGTGCGTTTCGCCGGGGCCGGCCACAAATACCTGGCCGGCCCGAATCTGGTAATCGTGATCCTGGAGACGAAACAGCCCCCGCCCTTGAAACGCGTAACAGACCTCGAAGAACGAATGGGTATGTAGATAGTTGCGCCACCAGCGCGGCTCAAAGTAGCCCCAACCCAGGATTTCGCTGTTGAAGCTGCCCAGGCGCAGTGAGAGCGCTAAATGATTGAGATCCGTAAAGCGTTGCGCAGGGACGGGAACGGTTGTCTCCACAAGAAGAGCCTCCAGATTTTACTGCGGATCGACGCCGCGCAATAGCATGCCCTGGCCGCGTGAGAGATGAACCTGCTTTGACGGCGGGTCCTGTGGGTCACGCATCTGGACCAGCAGGGTGGTGCGCGCCTCGTTGCTGGTGTTGATGCCAGAGCCGTGGATGGTCAGATAGCTAAAGAAAAGCACATCGCCTGCCTCGGCGGGGCAGGGAGTCGCCGTTTCCATAGGATATTGTTCGGGCGAGAGATGCCAGCTTCCCTCCTCCAGGTGTGGCAGCGGCCCCAGCTTATGGCTGCCCGGTACCACGCACACGCAGCCTTTTTCCAGCGGCGCATCGTCAAAATGGATGATCGCCGCGATCATGCTGTGACGGTCGTGGGGGAAGAAGGGATGGTCCTGGTGCATCGGGAATGGAGAGCCTTTTTCCGGCGGCTTAATGAACATTTTGTTGTGGTGCAGCTGCACATTGGGGCTGCCGATGATATCCGCTGCTATGCCTGTAAGGCGCTCGTCGACGATCAGGCGGCTGAAGGCTGCCGATTGGAACTGGACATCGTGGCAGTGCAGGATCTGTGTCGCTGCCGCGCCGCTGACGGTCTCCCTGGCGCTTTTCCAGGTTGCATCGATATTCTTATGCGCTGATAGTCTCTGTGCCAGATCGTGACACTCCTGGCGCAGTGTCGCGGCCTCCTCTCTGCTGAAGACCTGCTTTACCAGGATGTAGCCGTTTTCGCGATAGAATGCCAACTGTTCGGAATTTAACATATCTTTCCTCCTGCCTGGTGAGATAAAAGTAACGCTCTACCTATAGCAACAGTCTACTGGCAGGATGCGCCTCGCTCAAGAAAGAGAAAGGACAGTTTTGTTTGTAAAATGGACATAAGCAGAGCGGGCAGCCCTATAGACTGCCCGTCCTGGACTACTGTTCATTGCGGGGATCAACCTGACTTTTGGCCTGCCCGGTCTGTTCGGCGCGTTCGTCGAGGATCTGAGTGGGCTCCTCGTCGGGATTGGTTTCAGCCCGGGTCTGCCAGGCTTTGCGCTGCGCTTTGCTGTAGCGCCGGAAGAGCAGGATGGGAACGACCAGGACCGCGACGACCAGCACATATCCCGCGATGGTGAGCAGCGTGGTCAGGATGTTCGCCTGCTGGGGTGTGGTGCCAACGGCGGGTGGGTAAAGGCCGGTGATGATGAAATGGGGATCACCACCGACGTCGAAGGTGGTGATGGCCTGGCGTCCCGGGATGTCA
>JAFMRP010000231.1 GCA_017354095.1 Ktedonobacteraceae bacterium | reverse complement strand
AGGCTGTGCCGCCCGTCTGAGCGGCAAATGGTAACCGTCGATGTAATTCTGGCGAAACCAATCGCTGTGCAACTCGTTCACGCCTTCGCTTACGCTCATGGGAGTATCCACAAATCCAGGCGCGATCGCGTTGACCAGGATATGGCGTGGCGCAAGCTCAAGCGCCAGAGCACGACAATGCTGGTTGATCGCCGCTTTTGCCATCGCATAGGCGCTGCTCCCGTTCTCAACCCGTTCTCCATGAATCGAGGAAATGTGGATGATGCGGCCTCCATCGGGCATCAGCGGCACCGCCACCCGGCTCATGTTGATCGCTCCGTTCACCATGATATCGAATGGTTTGCGCCACTTGTCCCATGGGGAATTGATCGCGTCAGCAGTCATATGTACCCCCGCGCAGTTTACGAGCGCATCCACATGCCCCCATTCGGCTTGCAGCATAGTACGCAGTCGCTTGCTGGTGGCTTGCTCGTTGTAAGGTCCTGCGCAAATAAGGTGTTGCCCGGGCGCGAGGCTGGCGCGTACCTGCTGCAACACGTTCTCGCGTCGCGCTTGCAGGCACACATCCCAGCCTTCTTGCGCAAAGCGCACAGCAGTTGCTTTACCTATCCCGGACGAGGCCCCGGTGACAATGACTTTTGGGCGACTCTCGCTCATATGCCCTCCCCCATGATTCGATGGAAAATCTAACACTCCTTGACCGGTACCTGGGCGTAGCGGCGCAGCACTTCTTCATTCACTTTGATACCCAGCCCCGGCGTCTGTGGCACGCGTACGGTGCCATCTGTCTCCAACTGAAACGGCTCCGCCAGCAGATCACGGGCAATAGGGCTTTCGCTCACCGTAAACTCGGCCAGTCGCCCATGCGGCATACTGGCTACATAGTGCAGTGATGCCGCCACCAGTATGCCGGTAGAAAAAGCATGTGGTACGCAGAGGATGTTATGATCATACGCGTATTGAGCCAGCCGGACTGCGGGAGTCAGCCCTCCTGCACGTGCGAGATCCGGTTGCACCACATCCACGTGTCCTTTCTCAATCAGGTCGATAAAACCCTGGTATGTTGTCTCCTGCTCACCTGCGGCAATACGTATATCTACACTATCCGCAAGTTTCGCATAGCCAGCCAGGTCATCAGGAGGAAGCGGCTCTTCAAGCCAGAACAGATTAAACTCCTCAAATCTTCGTGCCATCCTGGTCGCCTGAGCAGCGTCCCAGACAAGGCCAATGTCAATCATGAGATCATTGGACCCGGCTGCGGCACGGGCTGCGCGCACCAGTTCTATATCTAAGTTCTCCGAGACACGCCCCAGTGGACCCCAACCCAGCTTGATTGCCGTGTATCCCTCGTCTGCAAGATAGTTTACCTGCTCGTGAACCTCCTTAACGGTCTCCGGCATGATCGCACTGGCATAAACCCGTACGCGATCCCGGTAGGAGCCGCCGAGAAACTTATGAATGGGTTGCCCGGTAGCCTGGCCCACAATGTCCCATAGGGCTATATCCACTCCCGAGATCGCCTGTAGAGCCGCCCCTGCGCGCCCGAAATAGATTGTTCCCTCAACCATTTTGCGCCAGAGCATCTGCACGTCAAATGGATCTTGCCCCAGGAGGATATCCCGCAGACCTCGTGCCAGAGAATGGCTGGGGGGCGCGTCAATAATGGCTTTCGCGACCGTGGGCGAGGAATCTACCTCTCCCAGTCCAACCAACCCTTCGTCTGTGTGTACACGAATGATTAGGGCATCCTGCGTTCCATCACAACGATCACCATCTACATAAGGCAGTCGCAGGGGAATTGCCTCAACATCAGTAATTTTCACTGGTTTTTCATCTCCGTCAATGGATAATAGGTATAGAGCGCCGCCGCGTCACGTGGTAAGCTGATTTTCAGTCCACGAGCTAGCTCCTCTCCCGTTACTGTGTATGATGTCGCACGATACAGGTCAGTGACCGTATAGCTGCGCGTCTCATCGATAGCACACAGGCGAATGCTGATCTCAGCCTCACCTGAGGCTGAACGCCACACGGCGCATAGACCCGTTCCTGCACTCGGCTCGTGCATCTGCCACCCTTCCCATGCGCTGAGTTCAGGTGTGTCGGGTGTGAGTCGATAGAAGGTTCCGCTGCGGAACGCGTCCGTTGCGTGGTGGATCGCCAGGTGACGGCGCAGGTTCTCACGAAAGCCCTCGCTCCAGTTGTCCAACGGCTCGCTGATGCCAAAGGCGCTTCCTGCCAGGACCTGCCAGGCATCGTCTCCATACTCGCGACGCTGGAAAGGACCGTAGATCATATTGAGGCGCTCGGATGGCAGAAAGGAACCCATACGGCCGAGAATGCGCCTGATACAATCTGGCTGGGTATACTGGTCGTTGGCGAAATTGACGTGTGCGCGGCTGAACAGCGTCCAGTCTAGTCGGTTGCCTCCACTGGCACAGTTCTCGACGACAAGATCAGGAAAAGTAGTGCGCAGCCAATCAAAGGTTTCCCACAGGCCATTGATGTGCCCCAGGTGTGAGAGTCCCCCGTCTCCTGCTTGTTCCCAGCAGGGGAGCGGGTCCATATTAAAATCCCATTTGAGCCACCGCAGCCCCAGGCGCTGCACTATGTCGCTTATCACCTCGCGAAAATAGGCGCGTACCGCGGGAAGAGCAAAATTTACCAGGGCGTGCGAATGGTCAGAAGCGCGGAGCAGCCAATCAGGATGTTGCTGCGCGAGCTCAGATGAGATATGCGCTCGCTCAGGCTCAAACCATAATCCCATCTCCATGCCTCGCGATCGCGCCTCTTGAGCAACGACCTCCAGACCTCGCGGAAATTTGGTCTCATCAACGTGCCAGTTGCCTACCCCATCGCTAAAATCTTCACGCGAACTGGGATACCAACCGGCATCCAGCATGAAGTAGCGCAGCCCGTGGCCAGACACACGCTCAACCGCGTTGAGCAAGAGCGCTTCGTCTACGTTCGCATCCAGGGCCGCCCAGGTGTTAAAGTGTGACAGGTCAGACGACGGCAGCGTAGGCATACGAGAACGCAGCCAGGAACGCAGGGCATTGCACCCGGATGCATAATCTCCTTCGTATAGACCCAGTGCAATCGAAGGGCCACACAGTTCAGTTCCTGCGGGCAGTCTCAGATCACATGGCTCGATCTGAACTGTAAGCTGCAGGTCAACACTCCCCCTGGGTTTCACAAAGCTTGCGCTCCAATGCCCGCTCCAGCCAATGGCGCACCATAAGCCGCCCTTGTCCTCGGCTGTTGTGATCAACAGGTATGGCATATATTGATCGCTGGAACGCCCTCCACGGGTACCAATGCTAAGATGTCCGCCCTGGTAATAGGCCCGTGTGCGTGGGTAGAGCACATGGCTCTGTGGCATGCTCGCGTCGGGCGGAAAAAACGTCTGCATACTTCCCCCACGCCAGGTGTGAATAACCGGGTCGGGAGCCAGTGTGCCATCAAGAGCTATCTGTAAAGGGCGAAAATGATGCAAACGAGGCCCTGCGCTTGTCGTGCCCTGGGCCATCTTCACCTGCCAGATGAGCGCTTGCCGTGCCTGATCCGGATCTACATCCATGACTAGCGTTAGCCCATGCGGATGTATGGCATGGATATGTTTCCGTTGCACGGTCGTCTCGATCTCCAGCGGAAGTGTCGTCAGTTCCGTCTCGTCGATGCCAATATTCATGAATGGTAGCCGCTGCAGGGCTGGTCCAATCGGTGACGTGTTCGTATCCAGGTATGTCTGCAGATCTAACGCTGAAAGTGCGTTTGGATCATCAGCCATCAGTTGTCCTCCTGATCTATGCATATGCCTGGGTCCGGTCCGAAGATCGGACCCGGGCTATCTGATGCGTGCCTATCCGTGATAATGCTGCAGTGCTTTGGAGAGTTGAGATTGGGTCCCATTCTGCAGATCCTTCAGCGCCTGGCTGGCGGTCTTCGCTCCACGGAGAGCCACATCAAACTGGTTATCGCGCTCCTGGAAGTAATAGAGATCAACCGGACTCCCCTGGTCATAGTAGACGTTCGGACCATTCAGCAGCTTCGCGAATATCTGATAGTCACTACGATACGGTTCTTTCAGGACCGTCGGCTGCACAGTAATATCGGCTTTGCGCGCGGACAGATCACCCTCGCGTGTCACCCAGTCACGTACCCCCTTTGTGGCGTTCCATTCGATGAATTTCCAGGCCTGGTCAGGGTGCTTGGAACCCGTTGGAATCGCTAACATATTGCCATCAACAGCCCCATTGATATAGGGATGTGACTCGTCGGGTCGTGGTACACCAAAGGATGCTACACCAACCTTCACCTGCGGCTCAAACTCTTGCAGCGTTGAGAGGTAGTAAGATTCCCCGACCCACATGGCCACCTTCTGCCCCAGAAAGTTTGTGCCGCCCTTAAAAGAGCTGTTGAAACGTTGCAGCTTGTCATAGCCCCCGAACTCCTTCGCCCAGTTCACCTCCCACTGCAAGGCAGCCGCATTGTTGGGCTGATCCATTGTTGGCTTGCCAGCGGCGTAGTTCCACATCTGGCCACCATTCGCCCACATTGGCCACTCAGCTGCCGACGTTGCACCAATCCAGGGAGCAAAGCCCAGTTGTGTAATATTCCCTTTGCTATCGTACTTGGTCAATTTTTTTGCATATTGCTCCAATTCCGCCCATGTCGAAGGTGGCTTGTTGGGATCAAGACCCGCTGCCTGAAAGAGATCCTTGTTCCATAACAGGGCAAAAGAGTCGTAGACATAGGGAATGCAGTAGACATGCCCTCGATAGGTACAGGTTGACCAGGCTCCAGGCCAGAAATCAGACTGCTTGATCACTGTGGAGTTCTTGATATAGTCGTCCAGTGGCATGAGTGCCCCCTGTACCGCCAGCTGGATAGGACCAGTCGGCACCATATAGACATCGGGCGGATTCCCAGCCGAGACGGAGGCCAGAAACTTGCTTGTGTCATTCTGGTGCTGTGGCGTAACAGTAAAACCTGGTTTTGTCTTGTTAAATGTGTTGACCAGGTCGTCCTGAATGCCCCCGTAGAACTTGTCTGTCCATAGATGCCAGTAGGTGAGCTTCGCATTGGCGCCATCAGAGGACCCCGATGAGCACCCCGCAAAGAGCATGCTGGCCACGACAAGAAGTGTGATGAGGAGTTCAAACTGCTTCAAGGCAGTAAAACGATAATGAGTACGCATCTTAAATAGCTCCTTCTATGCAGCGATAGGATACCTGGCGACGTATCCAGCCAATCGAATCATTATCCTTTGGACCCGGTCATGGTAATGCCTTGCACAAAATATTTCTGCGCGACAAAGAATAACACGACCATTGGTAGCGTCATGAGCATGGCAGCTGCCATCATGAGCTCATAATGCGCTCCATGCCATTGTGAACCCTGGAACCATTGCAGACCCAGCGCCAGCGTGTACTTTGATTGGTCATTCAGGTAGATCAATGGCCCCAGAAAGTTATTCCAGTCAGCAGTGAAGGTAAAGATCGCCACAACCAGTAACGCGGGTTTTGCCAGGGGCAGTATGATTTGCCAGAAAACACGCCAGTGGCTGGCACCATCAACAAAGGCCGCTTCACTCAGTTCCGTCGGAATACTTAAAAAGAACTGCCGTAAAAGAAAGACGTAGAAAGGGCTGGCAGTGAGATCAGGCAGAATTAAAGGCTTGAACGAGTTGAGCCAGCCTAGCCCTTTGAAGATGAGATAGGTTGGTATCATGGTTACCGGAAACGGGATCATCATCGTTGCCAGCATAAGTACGAAAACCACGTTACGACCACGCCAACGCAAACGGGCAAACGCGTATGCCGATATCGCGGAGGAAACTACCACGATGATGGTATCGCTTACACAATAGAACAGTGTGTTTCCCAGGAACGTCCAGAATGGAAAATCATGCACCGCCTCACCATAATTGCCCCAGGCTACCGGATTCGGTATCCACTGAATGGGAATGGAAAATACATTACTGGGCAGTTTGAGCGATGTACTGAGCATCCAGGCCAGAGGAAACAGCAATATACAGCTCAGTATTACCAGGACAATAAAGGTTATGCCCCGCATTATCCGCTCTTGCCCGAATACCTGACGTTTCTGGTTGGTGCGTGAGATTGATAGTGCTCGCAAGTTCATGATCTCTCCTTATTTAGGTTGTATGCCCTCGTAATAAACCCAACGCCGTGAGCTTGCTAAGACCAGGAGTGTGAGCGCTAAGATGATGAGGAATAAAATGATGCTCATCGCCGATGCATAACCCATCTGAAAGTTCTGGAAGGCAGTCTGGTAGAGGTACACCACGTACATCAAAATACTATGCTCTGGCCCACCACCGTTGCCCCCAAAGATAAAAGGCTCGTTGAAGGTTTGTAACGCGCTGATGATGCCCAGTACCAGGTTGAAAAATAACGTGGGTGTGACCAGCCGCACCGTGATGTAGCGAAAGCAGGTGAAGCGGCCAGCGCCATCGATTCTGGCTGCTTCGTAGAGCGTCTCAGGAATATCCTGTAATCCGGCAAGGAAAATAATTGCGGAGGGGCCAATACCCCATAAGCTCATTAAAATTAAGGAGGGTTTGGTCCAGTTGGGATCATTGATCCAGTCAGGCCCGTTTACCCCAAGAGCGCTCAATAGATTGTTCATAACACCATACTGCGGGTTGAGGATCCAGAGCCATAAGATGGTCGCTGCGATACTGGGTATTACGGAAGGGAGGTAAGCCAGTGCGCGAAAAAAACCGATAGAACGGAGCTTTTGCTTCAGTAAAACGGCCAGGCCAAGGGCGCAACATAAGTTCAGTGGAATAACGACGACGCTGTAGATTACCGTATTACTCAAGCTATGCCAGAACTCTGGATCACTGAACAGGTCATGGTAGTTCTGCAAGCCTGTCCAATAAGGCGGTTGAATGACGTTGTAATCCGTGAAGCTGTAGTAAAAGCTTGCGAGAAACGGATAGGTGGCAAATACAAGTATCCCGATAATGATCGGAGAAGCAAAGAGATAGCCGATCAGTTCTTCACGACGACGCATGCGGCTACGCCGCCGCACTTTTCTCACCTGTCTGTTCGGTACTACAAGTCCCTGACTTTTCTTTAAGTCCATACAGGTATTCTCCCTTGTCTACTATTATTATGTGTAGCAAGTTCTCTGCCACATCGCCTCACCCCCTCGTGTGCGTTGTCCTGCCATATGCACGTGCTTACATCAGGATGA
>JAFMRP010001109.1 GCA_017354095.1 Ktedonobacteraceae bacterium | reverse complement strand
CGATCCCACCATCTATATTCCGCGAGTCTATGACGAATATGTATCGCGGCGGATGCTGGTGCTGGAATGGATCGATGGCATCAAAATCAACGATTATGAGGCACTGGAGGCGGCGGGCATCGATCGCCTGCAGGTAGCAGAGCGCACCGTCAGCTCTTATTTCCACCAGTTTTTCGATGAAAACTCTCTGCAATTTCACGCCGATCCGCATCCCGGCAACATCTTTGTCAAGCAGAACCCGGCCATTGAGGGGCCGGTGATCGCGTTTGTAGACTTTGGCATGGTTGGCAGTCTGACGAATAGCATGAAGCGCTCGCTGCGTGACCTGTTCGTGGGCTTTGTGACGCGTGATACACGCTCGCTGGTAGATGCGCTGAACAGGCTGGGCTTTATTGGCGAGGGAGCGAATATGGCCTCAATCGAGCGCGGGCTGGGGCTGATGGTGGAGCAGTTTTATGGCATGACGCTGGGCCAGGTGCGCGAACTGGACATTCCCGACGTGGCAAGCGAGATTGAAGATCTCCTCTATGGCCAGCCCTTCCAGATTCCGGCGCAATTTGCCTTTACCGGGCGCGCGGTAGGCACGCTGGTCGGGGTAGCAACCGGACTGGCTCCATCGTTCAATTTCGTCGATGTCGCCACACCGTATGTGCAGCGCTTCCTGGGCCTGGACTCAGAGAATATTGGCAAGACAGTTCAGGATGTTGCTACCCAGCTGCTGGAGACCGGGCAGTTGCTGCTGCGGCTGCCGCGTTCGCTGGAACGGATGATCAGCAAGATTGAGACGGGACAGCTAGAGGTCAGGCTGGCCGGGGTCTCCAACGGCAGACCGGCGCGAGGCAGGCGCGGACGCGGGCGCAGAAACGGCGGCAACGGCGCGCTGGTTACGCAGAACAATGGTAGTGGCAAGCTCGCGCTCTCTTTCGTCTTCGCCGCCTCGCTGGCCGGGGGAATTTTCCTGGCAACCGCGCAGGTGGCCGCCGCGAGCTGGTTCTGCCTGGGGGTTGCCGGGATCGTCGCGCTATCTATGGTGCTGCGGCGTTAGCAACTATGTTGAGTTTGCGAGGAAGTTGTGGATATGCTATAGTATAATTGTTCTCATCCACAAGAGCACCTGAAAAAGAACGAAAGCAGTACTCATCAGCTTCTTGCAGCTGGTAGTAGATAGTACTGTGTACCGCTCGCTTATTCGACAGCCATGCTGCCGAACCTCTTTCCCAGCTATCATCATACTACTCTCCGCCTTCCTCGAGACACAACGCATAACCAGTCCCATGGCCATTATGCGCTCGTGCATGTAAAGTGCGAAGGAGAGTGGTCGATAGATAAAAAGAGGAACGAGTCCAGCGATAGTTCTGCTGGAACGATTGGGGAGAGTGAAGATAGCGCTGGTCGGCCATAGCGGTAACAATAAACATGTGCTCAGTGCCTCTTAGGTCGTGCTTTGTTTCACAAAGGAGAAACAGCCGTGGTAAAGTCTGTGCCAGAGAATGAACTCGCCATGCAACCCGCCCTATCTTCTATGTTGATCGAGCAGTACCAACGTGTCCGCCGCTTTACTGAAAAATTATGTGAGCCGCTGGTCACCGAAGATTATGTCATTCAGTCGATGCCTGATGTGAGCCCGATCAAGTGGCATATCGCGCACACCTCCTGGTTCTGGGAGTCCTTTCTCCTCGTACCGGAGTATCCCAATTACAAACTCTTCCGCACCGAATATCCCTATCTCTTCAACTCTTACTACAACGCGCTTGGGGATCGCCATTGCCGGCCCAAACGTGGTCTGATCTCGCGCCCCACAGTAGAGGAGACCTACGAGTATCGTCACCACATCGACAACTACGTCCTTGATCTGCTCGGGCGTCTCGATGCGGACCAGCTCGCCAGGTTAGAGCCTGTCGTGACGCTGGGGGTGCATCATGAGCAGCAGCACCAGGAACTGATGGTGACCGACATCAAGCATGTCTTCTCCTGCAATCCTGTTGAGCCGGTTTATGCAGCGCGTGTGCCGGTACAGGGCGTTAGTGTGCCGGATCTGCGCTGGGTCGCATTTCCAGGTGGGCTTCACTGGATCGGTCACAGGCAGCAGGACGGCTTCTCCTTCGATAACGAGCAGCCGCAGCATCAGCAGTTTGTACAGCCATTCCAGCTGGCCTCGCGCCTGGTTACCAACGGGGAATACCTGCAGTTTATGGAGGACGGCGGCTATGAGAATGCGCTCCTGTGGCTCTCGGACGGCTGGAGAACCGTTCAGGCGGACAACTGGGAGGCGCCACTGCACTGGGAGAAGCGTGACGGCTCCTGGTGGATGATGACCTTGAGCGGCTGGCGCGAGGTCGATCCCTCTGAGCCGGTCAGCCATATCAGCTACTACGAGGCCGATGCCTACGCGCGCTGGGCGGATGCGCGCCTCCCCTCGGAGGCCGAGTGGGAGGTAGCCGCGCGAGATGTCCCGCTGCGGGGGAATTTCGTTGAGAGCGGCATCTATCATCCCACACCGTTGAACGAGGCCACGGCCAGGCAGCCACTGGCCCAGATGTATGGTGACGTGTGGGAATGGACGCAGAGTCCCTACGCGCCCT
>JAFMRP010001108.1 GCA_017354095.1 Ktedonobacteraceae bacterium | reverse complement strand
GCGGCTGTGAAGCTTGTGAAGCTTGTGAACCCTCTGTGAAGCTTTGTGTGAAGCTTTGAATCGGCCTGGGAAGCCGTGTGAAGCTTTGTGAAGCTTTTTTGCACGGAATTTTGGCACCCTCATCCATGCCAGTCACGGCAGTGGGACCAGCTTTACATCTGGCAGCGGTGCAGCAGCCATTTTCCTTCTGCGCAAGATCGCCCCGTAGCCTCCTGGTCGCGCCAGCTCGGCGCTGACAATAAAGAATATCGCCGCCATAAACAGGCTAATCACCGAATACCCAATCCAGAGCGCCACCTTGACGTTGTTGCCAAAGTTCAGCGCAGAAGTATTGATGGCATCCGGCGTGAGCGAGACTACGGCCGCGAACGGGCTCCAGGAAAGCATGAAGTTCGTTTGCGCCCCTGAAGGCCCTTGCCTGGTGAGTGCGTACCACAGAAACATCACGAGCAGCGGCGAGCCAAGCCAGAACAGGTTAGCAACATAGGCTATCGCGGTAGAGATGGCGGGCCGTGGCAGGATAATCGAGAGGAACAGACTGCCCGTCCCGATCAATAGCGCCGTTACAATGTACAGCCAGAGCACGATCAGTAGCGTGATTGGAGCGACTCCCCCAAAAAAGAGCAGCAGGCTGAAGAGCGGCACGGAGGAGGCAATCAACAGCAGCGCGTTGACCATTCCAGCAACCAGCTTCCCCGTCACCAGCGCCAGGCTCGATAGCCGCGAGCAGAGCAGCAGGTCAAAGGTCTGCCGCTCCTTCTCTCCGTTGATGGCCGTAGCGGTGAAGGCTGGCGTGATAAAAATGATCAGCACAAACTGCAAAATGGCAAGGGTATAATACAGCGTTGTCCCGGTAATACTGGAACCTGGCTGGTATGGCGTGTTAGAGGTGGTCTGCACGACAAGCCAGCCGGCTGCGCCAAGTAAAAGTACATAAATGATCATCAGCCAGATGGTACGCTCGCGCCGCATGCGTGTGCGCAGCTCCTTCGTAAGCAATGCCAGAAAAACCATTGTGCAGATATCCCTTCTTGTCACACACTTACCTGAACGTGATCGGCAGCGAGCGCAGGCCGCGAAAAACCAGGCTGGGCGACCATTCTAGCTCCGTTTCTGGAATTGCCAGCCGCGGCGAGCGCAGGCGGCGCACCAGCGTACTGAAAGCAATTTCGGCCTCAACACGGGCCAGGGGCGCTCCCAGACAATAGTGAATGCCCTGCCCAAAGGCCAGGTGCCGGTTCTCCTGGCGTCGCAGGTTGAGCCGGTCCGGCTCGGCAAACTGCGCCGGGTCCCTGTTCGCCGCTCCCAGGCAGAACAAGACCTCCTGCCCCTCCTCGATCTGCTTGTCACCAATGCACATGCTCTGGATGGCTGTGCGTGATGTGAGCTGCACCGGACTATCATAGCGCAGTAGCTCCAGCACTGCCAGCGAGATAATCGACGGGTCCTCGCGCAGCATCTCCAGCTGGTCTGGATTGTTGATCAGTGCCAGCATCCCGTTGCTGATCAGGTGCGTTGTCGTACCGTGTCCCGCCGCGAGCAGCAGCACACAATTGCCCAGCAGCTCCTCTTCGCTGAGCTTGTCGCCCTGCTCTTCCGCCGCGATCATAGCCTGCAAAAGATCATCGCGCGGAGCCGAGCGCCGCTGCTGGATGACGTTGCGGAAGTAGCTAATAAACTCGCTTACGCCGAGAAGCGCCTGCAGCACGTCCTCCACTGTCAGATCATGCCCGCCCAGCAGCGCGCCAAAACTGCTCGTCCACTGCACAAACTGGTCGCGGTCCTCCGCTGGCACGCCCAGCAACTCGGCGATCACAATGGCCGGCAGCGGATAGGAGAAGTTCGCCACCAGGTCCATCTCTCCCTTTTCCTGCACCGTGTCGAGCAGCTGATCAACGATCTCTTGCATCCGCCCTCGCAATTGCTCGATGACCCGGGGCGTGAAGGCTTTCGCGACCAGGCCGCGCAGCCGCGAATGGTCTGGCGGATCGAGAAAGAGCATCTGCCGTGTTAACGCGAGAACCACCGGATCGATCGTTGTGCGCATCTCCTCGGGAAACCAGGCGCTGTCAATTGTGAGGCGCGCCGCTGACAGGCGATTATCGCGCAGGCCAGGCACGATATCAGCATAACTGGTGACCGCCCAGGCGCTCATATCTGCCTGCCACTGCACCGGGTCGCTTGCGCGCAGCCGGTGGTAAATTGGATAGGGATTATGAAGCTGTGTGAGTGCCTCTGTGAGCAATGGCGCATTCGCGTTTTGCATAATGCTCTCCTTCAATTCGTGCATATCAACCGCTCGTTAAGTGCCCTTATATCTTTTCAGTATCCTCATCATCGTAAAAAGGCACACTCCGCACCATCCCCCTCAGCGGCAAGAATACTGCAGAACACCGCAATGGTCAAGTAATGACGTACTCCGCATCGCTAGAACTACGAATGAACAGAATAGCGAGCCAGTTCTCTACAAGATCATACGCGAACAGGCCCCTCAGGTTGTGCCATGTGTAGACCCACTGTCCTTTCGCTCGCCTCAAAGAGAGAAGATAGGAGATCAATAGTCCTTTCTTTCAAGAATATCG
>JAFMRP010001107.1 GCA_017354095.1 Ktedonobacteraceae bacterium | reverse complement strand
GTATTGGAGCCGACGCGCGTGTCCAGGCTCAGATCAATGCCACGCTGAAGCAGTTCTCCACTATCAAGAAAGTCGTGATCCTGACGAAGACCGGGCACTGTTTCGCCGACGGAAGCGGCCTGGACCTCTGCCTGCACTAAGTAAGAGTGGAGGAATGAGAAGCAACAGAAAGGGCTCAGGGGATCGGTCGATCCCCCGAGCCCTGTTTCTCTGCTGGTGGTTATTCCCAGTTTTCGACGCCCACCTCTTCGCCCTGGCTTTCCAGCCAGCGCTCCAGGTCAATGGCGGCGCGGCAGCCATCGCCAGCGGCCGTCACGGCCTGGCGGTAGCGATGGTCGGTCACATCGCCAGCGGCGAAAACACCGGGAATATTAGTCATCGTATGCTCTTTGGGGATGATATAGCCGGTGTGATCCATATCAAGTATCCCCTTGAACAGGTCGGTATTGGGCTGGTGGCCAATAGCCAGGAACATGCCATCGGCGGGCAAATCGTTCTCCTCGCCGGTCCTGACATTGCGCACGCGTACGCCGGTCATGGCTTCCTCACCCAGCACATCAACAACCTCGCTATTCATCAGCAGGCTAATCTTTGGATTGTTGCGCACCCGGTCCTGCATAATCTTGCTGGCGCGGAAGCTATCACGCCTGTGGATCAAGGTCACGTGGTTGACATAGCGCGTCAGGAAGGTAGCCTCTTCCATCGCGGTATCGCCGCCGCCGATGACCACGACATCTTTATTTTTAAAGAAGAAGCCATCGCAGGTCGCGCAGGCAGTGACGCCGCGACCACGCAGGCGCTGCTCATTGGGCAGCTCCAGCCATTTGGCGCTGGCACCGGTAGCGATAATGATTGCGCGTGATTGGTACTCGCCAGAGTCAGTCTTCACAGTGAAAGGCCGCCGGCTGAAATCTACCTCAAGGACATCTTCGAGCACCAGTTCGGTGCCAAAGCGCCGGGCCTGCTGTTCAAACTTCTCCATCATGTCTGGTCCCAGAATGCCAGTCTCGAAGCCGGGGTAGTTTTCAACATCGCTGGTTAGCATCAACTGCCCGCCAGGCTGATAGCCCTGGAACATCAGAACGGAGAGATCAGCGCGTGCGGCGTAGATAGCGGCAGTGTAGCCGGCTGGCCCTGAACCGATAATGATGACGCCATAGACGGTTTTGGTATCTGCCATTGTATATATTCCTCGCTTGATAACGATGGTTATGTCTCTGCCTATAGAAACATCTCAGGCACTGGATTTTATGCCTTTTAGGCTTACGATAGTGCTATTGAAATATCGTTCCTACTCATAATAACAATGGCCTATTCCCTTGTCCACGCGCGCATTACCTGGAGTGTATCCTCAACAAGCTGTTCTAAGGGAGCCAGGGGGATATATTCCGCGATAGAATGTTCATTGGCCGCGCCAGTTGAGACAGTAAAGGCTCTGATGGATGGTCTGAAGCCGCTGGTATCGCTGCCGATAAAGGTGGGGCGCATCTGGAGCGTTGCCCCGCGCTGCTGTAGTACCTGGCTGTACGTTTGCAGTAGCGGTTCATGTGGCTCGACTGCGTAGCCGGTGGCATGTGTGGTAAAGCGTATCTCGGCCTGCCCGCCTACGCGGAGCGCGGCCTCGCTGAAAGCGCTCCGAATGGCCTCCATATAACTCTGGCGTTGTTCTGCGCTCTCGAAGCTGCGTAGCTCGCCCTCGATATGCAGTGTATCGGGGATGGCATTGCGGGCGCTGCCACCGCTGATGCGACCGATGTTGATGCGTGTCTGATCGTTATTGAGCGAGCCATGCGGATAGCGGGCTGAGTGGAAAATCTCGATGGCATGGACCGTCTGGGCCAGGTCTTTACCGGGATGGCCGGTGCGCCCGCTGATCTGTACGTCGAAGGCCTCGTAGGCCGCTCCGGCTGAGACGACCACGCCAGCCTCGTAGGCATTGTCGAAAACGATGCCATCACGCACATTTAAGGTCGCGCTCTTGAATGTGCGCGCACCGCACAATCCTGTCTCCTCTTGCACCGTAAAAACGATGACCAGCGGGGGATGAGGCAACCGGCGTTCGTTCACCTGGCGCAGTGTTTCCAGAATGATCGCGATGCCGGCCGCGTCGTCGGCTCCCAGATTGGTGGTGCCGTCGCTGTAGAGGATGCCGTCGCGCAGGACCGGCTCATGCCCCAGGCCTGGCGGCACCCGGTCCATGTGCGCGTTGAGCAGCAGCGCTGCTCCTTTGCCTGGCAGCGTAGAGATCAGGTTGCCGGTTTCGTCGACCTGTGAGGGCAGGTCCAGTTCTGTGAGTTGCTGTTGTAGATAGGCGCGCACCTGCTCCTCGTGTCCTGACGTGCTGGGCAGGCGAATGATCTCAATCAGCGTATCGCGTAATCGCTCGAAAGGCATTGGTAGTTCCCCTCATACATTTGGGCTTTTTCTTCTATATTACAACACCCTGCTCGTCTCCTGGCTCTCGTGGATGGTGCAAAATACTCTGTCAAGCTTCACATGAAGGGCGCAAAGCGGGAGGTGCAGGAGGGCGGCTGCCTCTCCGCTCGGCTGACGGCGCAGCCGTAGCTGCAAAAGCAGCGTTGC
>JAFMRP010001106.1 GCA_017354095.1 Ktedonobacteraceae bacterium | reverse complement strand
GCCATCTCCTTTGTACCCTTCTACCCCAAGCACAATAAACGATGCCGCCTCCCCCGATCGTGCCACGTCATTAGCACAATGCAACTCAGCAGACAGCCCACGAAGTCGCTCTGCCTTTTGTTTTAATTCTTCCTGTGGTAGGCTCTGGAGAGTCTGTTCAGATGACAGGAGCCTATCCGAATACATGGTTATTTTTTGAATATGTTCCGATAAGCTGGCCGGCTCAATGCCGTGGCCAGCTCTACGATCCGCAAAAGCAGTGGAAAGTTCGGCTTTGATTTCGCTCAATGCATTATGTATATCTTTTGTTTGAGGGCCTGCGTTTTCGGTAAGGTCCAGCGCTTTGCTAATGCGTTCCAGACGCCGCGCGTCAATATCGCCAAAGCCGCTTCTCTCTGCTTGCCGAGCAAGTGAATCGTCGGACGCAGCGCTCGCGGTGGCATCGTCATGCTGGTCAGGCAGCCTCTCAGTGCTAGCAGGCAACTTTTGCTCGATAGCGCCTTTGAGCTCGCCCGCACGATCTGAGATGCTGTCTACATCAGTCTGAAATGCCATCCTTGAATCGTGATCAGATAGCAGCTCTGCGCGCATCTCATCGTCACCCAGCATTTCAGCGAGGGTTTCGTGATCCTTTTTTAAATCATCTAGCGGCTTCTGGGAACTGCTGATCTCTGGATGCTCTTTCAGGTGCTTGTTTAAGAGCGTATCCAACTCTTCTATAGCTTTGGTATTGGCCGCGTGCTGCTCATCCAGTTTTTCAACAGCCGACTTATCCCCCAGATCACCGATAGCAGTTTGTAGAAGAGACCGTGGTGACTCGGGCGTTCCTCCCTGTACACCATGAACCTCTGAATGATCACCTGACACTTCAGGTCGCATAGTTACCTCAGATGGTTTACCAGCAAAAGATTTTGAATTTATTCATCATAATAGATAGACGTTTTCATTTTTATAATATATTAATTTATATGCATAGCTGGCATGCGTCAAGGTATTTATTCACAAAAGCGCGGCCCCCAAATGGCCGCGCTGCTGGCTAGTGTTGTTCGTGCTGCACTTCGCCGAAGATGATCATGTCGATGAGTTGTTCGACGGGAGCGCGGTCGTCGGTGAAGTGGACGATGGGCTGGCGCTCTTCGCGGATATTGCCATAGGTGAGGCTATTGTCGGAGATGGTGCGCAGCAGGGGATTGGTCAGGTGGGCGGTGTTGGCGGCAAAATTGCCAAGCCGGGTATGCGCATTGGTACCAATAATCAGGCTATTGGAGAAGCGCTTGCTATCGATAATGTAGACATTGGAAAACGTGGAGCGCATGGTCTGGGCCAGGGCTGTGACGAGGCGAAAGTCGGTACTGGTGCGCCCGGCATTGATGACCGCGACCCCGGTTGGTGAGAGGTGCGAGCGAACTTCCTGGAAGAACTCGGTGGTGGTGAGCTGGAAGGGGACATATGGCTGTTGATAGGCATCGATGCCGATAATATCATATTTTTTGGGCGAGGATTGCAGGAAGTAGCGTCCATCCTGCACCACAACATTGAGGTTGGGTTCATTCATCTGAAAGTACTGTTGTGCCAGGTTGACGATCTCGCCATCGATCTCTACGCCATCAATGGCGAGGGAAGGATAGGCGGCGTTGAGTTCATGTGGGATCGTGCCCGCGCCCAGGCCGATAACGCAGACGTTACGCACCTGATCAGAGGTGAAGGGGGGATTGTTGAAATAGGGTGCGACAAGAAAATAGTCCCAGGGGCCTTCGGTCAGCACCTGGTCAGGGTTGTAGATGGAGTGGACGCCAAGGCCTTCATTGAGGATAAGCTGGCGTTCATTGCCTACCTGTACCACCTGGATATAGTTGTAGAACGACTCGCGCTCAGCCAGCAGCTGGCCTCCGCCATTGGTACCGCTGGGAGGTTTGATCGGGCCCTGCAAGCCGGGCAGCGTCAGGAACATCGGGACAAACAGCAGTACGGAGAGGATGCTTTTGTCGAGGCGGCGCTGGCGGCCTGGCTTGCTCGGCAGGTCGTTGTCGCGGGGGCGGTCCGGCCGGTCGAGGCGCGCCGTGATCAGGCCGATAATGGAGAAGAGCAGCAAGGCAGCGGCAAACACCAGGAAGGTACGATAGGTGCCAAAGGTAGGGATAAGCCAGAGCACAGGCAGGAAGGTGCCAAGGATGCTGCCAGCGGTCGAGATAGCGTAGAGCATGCCAGCGGTACGACCGGATTTGCCCACCTGCTCAACGCGCAGGCGAATAGCAAAAGGGGAGACGCAGCCCAGCAGGATCATGGGAAGAGCGAACAGCAGGATTACCGCGGCCAGCGAGCCGTAGAAGACGCTGATGGAATAGTTGGCGAAGGCGCTCAACGACCAGCTCAAGATGGGGCGGGAAACGAGCGGGATAGCGCTGATAAGGAGCGCGGCGACGGTGGTGAGGGTATAGAACACTTCCGGGCGCGGGAAGCGGTCGGCCAGGCGACCGCCGATATAGTAGCCCAGCGTGAGATAGAGCAGGATGAGGCCGATCAGGTTGGCCCAGACAAACTGGGAGGTACCGAAATAGGGAGCGAGCAGGCGCGAGGCGGACATT
>JAFMRP010001105.1 GCA_017354095.1 Ktedonobacteraceae bacterium | reverse complement strand
TCGAGGCTGGCAGTAGGGACCACTCTCTCGTGCAAGCCAGCGTTGCACGGTTCGCACTCCTACCCCCAGGCGCTCCGCAATTTGTTTGTGGGAAAGACCGTGCAATCGCAACGCTTTGGCTTGTTCAAATCTCTCCAGGTGGTCGGTGCGCCCTGTGCGCGAAAGAAATGCCGCAGGACAGTCTTCTCTGGCTTTCCAGTGATAGACCCTGCGGACTGGGATGGCGAACCGCTCGGCCACCGAAAGCGCGGAAACACCCTGCGAGAGCAAGGTTTTCACCTGCTCAAACTGCTCTTGCTTGTCGATCTGCGATCTCTTCTGTGGTTGTTTTTCATCGCTATCAGCAACGTCCTTCCATTCCTGCGGTGCTGGCAGAGAAGATGTGGGGAGAGGAGGGTGTGCGTGGCGAAGTTGGTTGTAACAATGCGAAACTTCCGCTTCAACGGCTTCGACGAAATTCTTCATCAGGTGAAACCGATCTGAGATCTGGACTGCCTGTGGCGCTCCTTCATCTGCAGCTTGAGCATAATCCTTGCCCCGGTCTCGGCTGACGTACCGGATTTCCGGATGGGTACGCAACCACTTGGCAGCACTTTCAGCAGAGCGTTCTGGGAGCAGGTCGATCACCGTATGCTCGCGTAAATCTACCAGAATAGTGCCGAATTTGCGTCCCCGTCGAAAGGAAAAATCGTCTATGCCAACCTCGGTGACTATCCTGACCTCAGGCGTAGGAAGTTCCATGATGCGACACAGAATGGTCATCCATGAGGTCGCAATTCCCAGGCGAGCAGCAAGCCGGGTTCCCAGGCTTCCAGAGGACGAGAGGCCAATTGCTTGGAGCGCCTGACTCAAACGAAGCGTCATCTGTGCCCACGGCTCGACAAAAGCAGGCAGCCTTTCAGTGAAGATTTTGCGCTGACATGCTCTATTCTGGCAAAAGAACCTACGAACCGTGAGATGGAGAAGCACCGTTTGGCCAACGCTTGGCAGGTCGCGGATGCGGCGCTGGTATCGGCTATGCACGGCATCTGACTCCTCTCCACAGAAGGGACAATGAGCCGATGGTCGTTCCGAGAGCACTTCGATGGTGAGCACCGTTTCCTCCTGAGAAAGTTCGGTGATCCGTAATCCTGGGGGAAGTGTAAAGGTTGTTATTAGATGGCGGTAAATTTTGATAATTATGTGGCGCATGCCAGCATTCCGCTTTTTTTCCCTTGGTGACAGAAAGCGCTTTGCAGGCCGGTCTAAAGGTTCACCCATTGAGGAAACCATGAGAAATGTACGTCAGATAATTATCAAAAAACCGTGCCATCTAATAACAACCTTTACACTCAGGCCTGCGCTAAGCGCTGCCATATCCAGCGTCGTGCTTCCCAGACTCCTCCTGCTCACTCCCAGATAGGAGAGGCACTGAGCTTGTCTGGCTTGCCGAAACGTACTGACGCTCAATGGGAACGAATTTGTCCACTGCTGCCCCCTCAGAAACCTGCACGAGGGCGGCCAGCAGTGGATCATCGGTTGATGGTAGAAGGGATGGTCCCGGTGATGCGAACGGGGTGTTCCTGGCTGGCTCTGCCAGAGCGGTTTGGGTCCTGGCAGACAGTGGCAAGCCGCTATCAATGCTGGTGCAAAGATGGGGTGTGGGCTCGTATTCTCCCGATCCTGCAATCCTCTGCTTGAGTTCATGAAGTGTCACTGTCGTACTAGAATGATCTAGCTTTCTTTTTCCCCTTGACACGACCTGCACATGTGATCCCACGACCAGGCCCAACCCACCACTCACATGCTTGTTCGTGTACTCAAGCAGGCTCCACCCCAACCCTTGCACCAGCCTGCTTGAGCGGAAGCCCGATCGTTCTAAACAGCTTCAAACGCCACGTTACGATTGACGTAACATACACGTTGAAACATCCAATGATCTCCGAACATTTCACGATCCACTCTCTCGGCTTCTTCTGTCTTATCTTTGTGGATCTTCTGCAACTATCTATCAGTAGTACAGAGACATATGTTACCATCGGCACGAAGCGCGATTTCTTCCCTATCTCCTCCTTGACAAAGGTTTTTCCTGAATATACACTCACAGAATGTAACTATCAAAGTAATGTTTCTCAGTTTCATTACTTTTACTATTCCGGCTGTTCATGATAGATATCGATGATATTCGCCAGAGAGGAGACCACCACACCAGCCGATAGACCAGTCTTTGCTTTGCCAGATCACACGTCGGATGTGCAAGCCAGGCCCACCCCCAAGACCGAACAGGCAAAAAAGGAGAGGGGCTTTCAACAGCATAATTGCCAAGAAATCAACAGCGCCTATTCCCCAAATTTACAGGAATGACCTGACAAAGAGGACCGCCACCGAATAGCATATGTAGTCAGTCATAGGAGGCAGCGATGCAAGGCGATAGGCCTGGGAAAGGATTGTCGAACCAAGGAGATGGAGAGCACCATCTGATTGACAGAATTGACGCTCTCATACGCGAGTACTCACCTCCAGACGTGCCACAATCGCCCGAAGATGTCCACCAAAAGGCCCAACAACAGATCGAAACAGATTATCATCAGGCAAAACAAAAAATAG
>JAFMRP010001104.1 GCA_017354095.1 Ktedonobacteraceae bacterium | reverse complement strand
ATTTCGTGCGGGCGACTGGCCTGCGACGCCGTGAACTGACGCGCCTGCGGGTGGGTGATATCTTCCACCATCACCAGGGTCAGATCGTTGTCCAGGTGCAGTGCGGCAAGGGCGGCAAGCAGCGGGAGGCTCCGGTGCTACCAGGGTATGAGCCGCAGATCCTGGCGCTCATCGAAGGCCGTCCTCCTGAGGCGTTGGTATTTCCTCGCCTTCCGGGGCGTCGCCTCCATGATTTGCGTCGTGACTATGCCCAATCACTCTACCTGTGCTCTGCGGCGCTCGCTTCTCCCTCCCATCGCGCTGAGCTCCCCCCAGTCACAGGACGCCTGAAACGTGCTGACTATGATCTGACTGCCGTGCAACAGGTCAGCTGGGCCCTGGGGCACAATCGTATCGATGTGATTTTCAAGCATTATTTGCGCTCTTGAACCGTGGGAACTTTGGCATCTATTGCTCTTTGAAGGCAAGGTTGGCTCTCTGCCGAATGTGGGGTAGGATGGGCTTGTTCCGCCCACGGGTTGCACAATGAGAATCATAACGAAACAAGAAGAGGCAGGCCCACGAGTAGGAACCGTGTCTCGCTTCCGAGAGAAGACGTCAAGAGATCTCTATCGAGATAAGGAAGTGTCCATTTGGGCAATCTGTAAGCGAATTTCAGATACGTCGGTGTGTGGGCTTCTCGCTCGACGAAGGGCCAACCAAGCGCCAATGGATCAACATCTGCTCACGGATTGCCCAACGTACAGCCTGGGAGAAAAGGCTTATCGCAACAGAATTTCCTCAGCACAACATTCCCTCTTGACTTCGAGTCGACTCTAACGTCTATACTTTCTCCAGAGAAGAAACAAGGAGCGCTACGATGTATCTCACCATTCAGGAAGTAGCTTCGCGAACGGGCCTCTCAGCCCATACGATTCGCTATTATGAGAAGAGCGGTGTCCTTCCGAGAGTGCAGCGAACGGAGAGCGGTATTCGCCAGTTCACCGAGACGGACCTGGCCTCACTCCGCTTTATCTCGGACTATAAACAAGCTGGGATGCCTCTGGAGGAGATCAAGGAGATTATTGGAGGGATTACCCAATATGGGTGCATTCTCAAACAGTTTGAACACGGCGAGATCACCGAGCACTCCTTTCTGAAACGTTTGGCACTCCTCTGCGAGCATCGGCAACGACTCATGGCACAACGTGATCATCTTGACCAGATGCTTGCTGCGGTCAATCAGAAGATTGGACTCTATGAACAGCAATTTGCTGAAAAGCCTGGCAAAGAAAGAGCAAGAAAAGGAGAGAGACAGTGATGAAAGCGGTCGTGGTGCCTCGCTTCGGCGGGCCAGAGGTGCTTGAAACTCGCGAGATGCCCATTGGGGAACCGGGACCGGGACAGATCTTGATCCAGGTTGCCTATGCAGGGGTGAACAATACCGATCTGTGGTCTCGTCAGGGACGTCATCGCCCAGCTTTGCCCTTTATTCCTGGCTATGAGGTTGCCGGGACTATTCGAGCATTGGGGGAGGGGGTGCAAGGATTTCGTGTCGGGCAGGACGTTTCGGCTCTCACCGTCGGTGGTGGCTACGCGGAATTGGCGCTCGCACAGGCCGTCCTCACCTTTCCCCTGGATACGTTCGTAAGCAAGATCGATCTGCAACAGGCCGCGGTCTTTCCGACCGTCGTCCTCACGGCCTATGGAATGCTCACACAGGCAGCCAGGATGCGTCAGGGAGAGAGCGTGCTGATTCATTCGGCTTCCGGTGGGGTGGGCATGGCCGCAGGGCAGATTGCGCGTGCCTTGGGAGCGCAGCTCGTGCTGGGCACTGTCGGCAACGAAAAGCATGCAGCCTCTGCGCGCGCATTTGGATACGACCAGATCTTCCCGGTCAATGGGTTCGAGCAGGCCGTGATGGAAGCGACGGATGGCAAGGGAATCGACATCGTGCTCGATGCACGCGGAGAGCCGACACGCAGCCAGAGTCTGAGCGTGCTTGCTCCCCTTGGTCGTCTCGTGGTCTTTGGGGATGCCGGCGGAAATCCCGAACAGCCGATTTCCCCCAACGAACTGTGGCACTCGAACAAGGCGGTGGTTGGCTACAGCATCACCTCGCTAAGTCAGACGACACCGCATCTCCTCGCCACCATGGCGAAACGGACACTTCACCTCATGGCTGAGGGTGCTCTCACCCTTGCCATTTCCGACATACTCCCCCTGGAGCAAGCCGCAGAGGCACATCGACGCATCGAAGCACGCTCCCATGTGGGCAAACTGTTATTACAGGTACGATAGCAAACGAGCTTCTGGCTGGCATGGCGATGTCGATCTCTGTACCGAGAGGAGGCGATCTCACGCTTCTCCTTGAACTGGCTCCCTCACCAGAGACGATGGGAACTCCTCAAGGGAACGCGCAGATTCAACCGGAAAGTACGGGAAGCCGAGAGATCCCTACCAGATTCCCTTCGCAGGGATCTCTTTTTCTCATCAAGAAGTTTGGCTTTTTATGGAGGTTGGCATTGGGCGATGGCTTTTTCCAATTCCTGATAGCGCCAGTTCTCCTTGTCGCCCTTCCATGCCTCTCGCAGCCGGAGGAGAACCG
>JAFMRP010000230.1 GCA_017354095.1 Ktedonobacteraceae bacterium | reverse complement strand
GCTCAGAAGCTGGGTATTGAACAGAGTGTACATTTTCTGGGGCAGCGCCCGGTCGAAGAGATGCCGCAGTACACGGCCCTGGCGGACATTCTGCTCAGTCCGCGCAGCGAGGGAACAAACACACCGCTCAAGCTTTACACCTATTTACGTTCTGGCAAGCCTGTGCTCGCAACCAGCATCTACTCGCACACGCAGCTGCTGACGCCTGAGACTGCGCTACTGGTTGAGCCAACGGCCGAAGACCTGGCGAGCGGCTCACTTGAGTTGTTGCGTGACCCACAGAAAGCCAGAGAGATAGGAGAGAGAGCGAAAAAGCTAGCGGATGAGCAATACAGCTGGCCCGCCTTCCTGGAGAAAAACCGGCGCGCCTACGAGCACTTCATCGGTCCTCTCAAGACCACGGAAACCAGAAAGTTGCGCCAGAGGCAGCAGCAACAGCCGCTGCCGCTCACGCACTAAGCCATTCAGGAGGTAGAGATATGCGTTGTTTGATTACAGGCGTTGCCGGTTTTGTAGGGTCGCACCTCTCAGAGAGACTTTTAGCCGATGGGCACGAAGTTGTGGGATTGGATGCTTTTACTGACTACTATGCACGCGAGCAGAAGGAGCGCAACCTGGAGGGGTCGCGTGCCTGGAACGACTTCAGCTTTATTGAGGGTGATATTTTGCAGTTGAATCTGCCCGCGCTGCTGGACGGAGTGGACTGGATCTTCCACCAGGCCGCGCAGGCGGGTGTACGCGCGAGCTGGGGCTGTAACTTCTCGCGCTATGTCGATTGCAACGTGCTGGCGACGCAGCGCCTGCTGGAGGCGGCGCTTGAGCAGGGCAGTATCCAGCGTTTTGTCTATGCCTCCTCCTCATCGGTCTATGGTGACACGGACGCGCTGCCGGTCAGCGAGTCCAGTCTATTGCGTCCCAACTCGCCCTATGGTGTTACCAAACTGGCTGCCGAGAACTTGTGTACGCTCTATCATCTCAACTTCGGGCTGCCTACCGTCTCGCTGCGCTACTTCACCGTCTACGGTCCGCGCCAGCGTCCTGACATGGCGTTTCACCGCTTTTGCCGTGCCATTATTGAGCGGAAACCGATTGTGATTTACGGGGATGGGCAGCAGACGCGCGATTTCACCTACGTTGCTGACGTGGTGGAAGCCAATATACGTGCCGCGACCAGCCGGACGGCGGTAGGCGAGGTCATGAATATCGCGGGTGGTTCGCGCGTCAACCTGCACCAGGTCATGCAATATCTGCGCGATATCAGCGATGCACCGATCAGCGTCACCTTTGACGAGCGGCAGCATGGTGATGTTGGGCACACCTTCGCTGACACCACGCGCGCGCAGCAGCACCTGGCCTATCGTCCACGGGTCTCTCTGCGTGAGGGACTGGCCAGGGAGTATGAATACGTACTGAGCGAGTCCACAAAGAGGGCTGCGACACATAGCGCAAGCTAGCAGGAGATACGCGAGTTGGCTGGCCTCCTTATTCCGACCACCAACGCCGCTGCGCGGCTACCTGCGGTCAGGTGGTCGGTAAGGAATCCCCCGCAAGGGAGGGCCCTACATTTCTCGAATGCAAAGAGGAGATACGCAATATGTCCACGCTGCCGACCCCTGTGCCTGAAGCGAAACAGCAGGAGCGCGCGAAGCCGGAGCGGCGCTGGCTCAAGCTGGGCCTGCGGGCCGCGGTTACCGCGTTGATCTTCGCCATCCTGCTGCGGTCGGTATCCTGGCCTATGTTGATCAGCACACTGATACAGGCGCAGCGAGCCTGGCTGATGATGGGGCTGGCGATCGGGGTGCTGTGCGTTGTCTTCAGTTCTTACGTCTGGTATAGCCTGGTGCGAGCGGAAGGCATACGCGGTGACCTGGCCCGATTGATCAACCTCTACCTGGTAGGGATGGCCTTCAGCCATTTGTTACCCTCCAGCGTGGGTGGTGACGTGGCCAAGGCCTATTATGTGGGGCGTGAGTCGGGCAACGTAGCGGGGGCAGCCAGTTCAGTCATGCTCAGTCGCGTCACCGGCTTTTTAGGCATGCTGCTGATAGCGCTGCCCAGTTTAGTGATCTGGCATAGTTATTTTACGCCGGGGATCGTGCTGGGTTTTCTGGGCTCCAGCCTGCTGCTGTTGCTGCTGGTGGGCGGAGCGCTGCTATGGGCCGGGCATCTGCCCACGCTGGCGCGGCGCATCTTGCCGGAAAAGTGGGCCGCGCACCGTCTTGTCACGACGATACAGGAGATCGGCCAGGCGTTGAACAAAACCGCGCGCCAGCCGCGTGTGCTCTGCCAGGCGATTGGTTTTGCGCTGCTCTTCTGGCTAGCCAGTTTCCTCAACTATTATGGATATGCAGCGGCGATTGGCATCCATGTACCGCTGCATTGCTATGTCATCGCGATTTCGTTCACAGCGCTGGTCGCCTTTCTGCCGATCTCGATCAACGGCTTTGGGATCAGGGAGGGAGCGCTGGTGTTTGTCTTCTCCACCATGCATGTGCCGCGTGAGCTTTCGCTGCTGCTGGCCTTTTTGATGGATATTCAGGTGCTTTTCTTTGGTCTCATTGGCACGTGTATCTATCTTTTCAGTCGAGCAGCGCGCAAAGGATGAAAATGAAGCAAGTAGTATGGGGTTTCTCATGAACAATCAACGCAAGCAAGTAGAAATATCACAGATGCCGACAGTCGCCATGCCGGCCATGCCGAGGCGTCACCATCCTGGCGCGGTGCCTCAGGGGACGCCTCGGAGGTGGTTCGATCTGTTTACCGAGCAAGGTTACCTGTACCTGGTGGGTTCGCTGCTGGGCCTGGTGCTCCTGTTGGGTGGAGGGATACTGCTGTGGGCCAAGTTATGCTTGAGCCCGGCGGTCAAGGTCTATCAGATTGGGCAGGCGCGAGATGTGGATCTCTTTATTGGCGGCGGTGGTATCATTTTTCCTCAACAGCAGCTCACGGTAACCTACCCGGCGACCGAGCGTATCGTGAGCGTCAAAGTGGCGCCCGGAGATCATGTGCATGCCAATCAGCCGCTGCTCCAGCTTGATCCGACGCAGCTCAACGTCTCCGTCAAGCAGGCAGCCGACGACATGGCGGCGGCGCAGAACTACCTCAACTCGGTATCGGGGATTGGCAACGCTGTGACGGTAGCGCAGGCGCAGCAGGATTATGAGCAGGCCAAAAGTCGCTATGAGGCGCTATCATCGCGCGTCTCGTCGGCGACGCTGCAGGATGGCAATCTCGTCTCGCCCATAGATGGAGTCGTAACCGCCGTCAATGTCAATCCCGGCTCTATCTTCGCCGACAACACGCCGCTTTTAACCATTATGGATCTCTCCTCGGTCATTGTGCATGTCAAGGTGCCGCTGGTCTACCTGGGGCAGGTGAAGATGCACCAGACGGCCCAGGTCATGCCTTCAGCGGCCTCGCATACGAGCTTTAGTGGGAAGGTAACTGGTGTTATCCCGCAGGCCGACCCGCAGACGGACACCTTTGAAGTCTGGATCAGTATTAATAACGGGGGTAATCAGCTTCTGCCGGGCATGAGCGCTTTCGCGCGCATTCAGAGTCCGGTGCATTCTCTGGCGGTGCCGCGCCTGGCGGTGCTCTCGCCCGACGGTGACGCGCATGTTTTCGTCGTGCGTCAACAGGTAGCGCATTTAGAGCGCGTGCAGGTTGTTGGGCGGATGCAGGACATGATCTATGTCTCCGGGCCAAACATCGCCGCGAGTGAGCAGGTCGTGCTGGTGGGTCTTGATATGTTGCAGGATGGCCAGCATGTGCGGGTAACGGACATTGAGGGACCAAAATCGTAGAGGGAAGAGAGTTATGATGCGACTGGCACAACTCAACTTGCGCGCGCGCGGCCCTATGTGTCTGCTTCCGGTGCTGGCCGGCGCGCTGATGCTCGGGTCATCGCTGCGGCCGTGGCTGCATGATCCGCTGGGCGTCGACTACACGGCCTGGGGCATCGCCGTGCGGCTGGGTTGGCCGCTGCATAGCCCTATTTTCAGCTATGGGTTGCTCTGCCTGGGCTGCGCGCTCTGGTGCTGCACGATCGCCGTCGCGCGCTGGCGGCGGGGAGCGCGTGCTATACGGGCTGATCGTTTGCTGCTGGTTGGTTTCTGCTGTCTGCTGCCGGTGGTGCTTTTTTGCTTTCAATACCAGTGTGTTGATCTAGCGGAGGTCAGCACACTGGTGCAGCATAAAATCCAGGCGCTGCTGATCCAGCAGCACTTTGGCTATAAGACAGACACTGATCTCTACCAGGGGCAGCCGCTTCTATTTAGCGATACGCATGCGCTGGGACGTTTCCAGGTATTTGTCAACCAGCTGGGCAACGGCCTTTTCCTGCCGTTGCTCAGCGCCGGGCTACTGTTCAGTGAACATTACCTGCTCATCGTTGCCGGCGGGACCACGTCGAACAGGAGCAGGCGGCGGCTCTGGTTACTGCTGGCCTATTTATTCTGCGGGCTGCTCTTTTTTGGGCGAGCGCCGGCAGCGCTGGCTTGCGATTTCCAGGCGAAAGAGCAGCTGGCCATGGGCAGGTTCGCGCAGGCCCTGAACTGGCTTGATGCCGCGGCCATGCTCAACCCCGAATTTACGCGGGTCGCATATTACCATATCCAGCGGGGTCAGGCCTGGTACTTTCTGCATCCGCAGCAGGAGAACGCCGACACGCACGTCTATCTCGCCTCGGTCTATCGCGAGCAGGGCAACAACGTTGGTGCTTACCAGGAGTTGCTGGCCAGCCAGTCAGCGCGTGGGCAGCTGCCGACCTGGGCCACCAGCGAGTTCAACATCACGATGATCGACCTGACGGAGACGGTACAGCGCCAGAACGGACCGCCTGTTCAGAGGATCAACTTTGACGCCACCGTTATACCCTGGCTCGATAAGCTCTTGCTGGTTGATCCGACGAACGCTTATGGGCATTACGTTCTGGGGCGGATCCAGTATGAGCTACATAACTACGACAGTTGTATCACGCAGATGTCGACCGTGTTGAAGCAGAGCGAGAGCAGTGATATCCGCTCATCGGCCTACACCTACATGGCATTGAGCCTGCAGGGGCAGGGGAATCTCAGTGTGGCGCGCCAGCTGCTGCTCAAGGCCGTGGAGCTTGATCCCACCTATCGCAACAACACAGCCCGCGAAGAGTTATCGGGCCTGCACTAACGCAGGGTTCCAGAGGAAGGTTTGCTCTGATGCATACAGATACACAAGCCACAGAAATCCTGCCAGCGGCAAAGCGTCTGAAGCGCAACATGGTACGCAGAGCGCCGGCCTGGCTCATCGCCGGCTTTCTGCTGCTCTGCGCCTGCGCTGGAGCCAGCTGGTTCGCGTACCAGGTATTCCTGGTGCCGCAGACAACCAGCTTCGAGCCAGACTGGCACGATGCGCAATGGATCCGGGCGGCAGACGGCAGGACACCGGTCACCAGCTTTCGTTACGTCGTCAATCAGCTTGCGGTGCCGGATGCTGCCTTTATCACCATCGCAGCCAATCAGCAATTTCGCGCCTATGTCAACGGTACCTTCATCGGCACCAACACGGCGGAGACCATACAGGGCAAAGTTCCGCAGGCCTACATCTATGATGTGCTCTCGGAGCTGGTGCCCGGTCCCAACGTCATCGCCATTCGCGTCAGTAACCTTGACAGCCAGGTGCCGACGCTTCGTGCCAGCCTGGGCATCGTCCATGGAGCCAATGTCGAGCATTTTGGGACCGGCAGCAAGTGGCAGGCGACCACGCAGGGTCTCAAAACCAACCACCGCTACGAGACCGCCGTTCCACCCTGGACGAGCTACGGCTTCGACGCCTCCGACTGGCAGCCCTGCAAAGCTGCTCCTGCACCATCCTTCACGCCCTTGCTCACCATCAATCAGAAGCTCTATGAACGGCCGTTGCCATTGAGATGGATGAGTGCTGGTGCGGGGCACGATGCGTATTTTGTGCGTCACTTCAATCTGCCCGGCGGCACCACGCGTACCTGGATGCGTCTTATTGCCACCGGTCCGGCCAATATCTTCATCAACGGGCGGTTGTTGATTGTCTGGAACGGGCAGGTGCCCATCGTTCAGCAGCAGCCGGTCGATTACCTGGACGATACCAATGTGCTGCTGCCCGACCAGGACGCGGTCAACGAATATCGCGGTGGATTGGGGCTTGGCATCTACGATATCTCACCCTACCTGAAGGCTGGCACCAATACCGTCGCGGTCCATGTGACCGCGCCAGGCTCATCGAACGCACTGGTTGGTCTGGGGACCCTCAATGCCGCGCTCACGCTCGACATGCTGGTCAGTGATACCAATCATCAGAGTTTCTGGGTCGCATCTGATTCCGCCAATACGGACTGGCGTGCCGCGCGCCAGGACCGGCCAGATTGGATTTATGGTGACCAGGCCACTATGCAAGCCTGGAAAGCTCCATTCGCGATTGGCCGGCCAGGCACCAGCAAGATGGTCTACCTGCCGGACAGTGTGAGCACCAGCAATACGAACGTTGTGCCGCTCAGCTGGATCGCGCAGACGATCTTCCTGAGTTGCGCCGCGGTGCTCGGTCTCTGGTTGTTGATGGGCCGACTCATCGTATGGTGGTCTGGTGCGAAAACGTTGGAGGCAAAGCGCAAGGTGCTGCTGGCATCCACTCTGGCCTTTCTGCCTGCTCTGGCAGGAGAAGTGCTGCTGGTCGTGCTTGATCACGAAAACCTGATCGCGCAGCCCTTCCCTTATAGCTGGCCGTGGGCCCTGTTGCTGCTCGCACTCGTAGCGGCTGGCTATGCGCTGCTCGGGCTGGTGGCCCGTCACTGGCCCCTGGCATGGCAGAATCTCATACCGGCCAGGCTGCGCCGGGGAAGCCGAAGAGCGTCCAGCAACGGCGGACGTGTGCTGCGGGGCAAACGAGCGCGTATACTGGGCTGGTTACGCCTGAACTGGGGGCTGGTACTGATCATGCTCGTCGCACTGCCCATGATCAGTTATCAGTTGACCTACGAGCCTTACTGGCAGGACGAGCTGACCAGTTACTATGCCGCGAAAGGCATTCTGGCGCATGGGCTGCCCTTCATGCCCTCCGGCTTTCTGTATCCCAAAGGGGAATTGTACTCGTATATCCTCGCACTGTGCATTGCCATCTTTGGCGAGCAGCACGGCCTGATGCGTCTACCCAGTGTCGTGGCGTACCTGGTCAGCCTGCCAGTGTTCTACTATATCGCCGGGAAGTTTTTCGACCGTCGCGTGGCGCTGCTG
>JAFMRP010000229.1 GCA_017354095.1 Ktedonobacteraceae bacterium | reverse complement strand
ACGGCCCGCCAGGAGATGGAGCAGACGCACCGCTGGGCGGAGCGCGCGCTGCTTGCTAAAGAGCGCTATCGTCCGGAGCAGACGCTTTTTGGTATTGTGCAGGGCGCGTTTGATCCTGAGCTGCGTCGTGAAAGCGCACGCATTGTAGGTAGTATGCCGTTTCCTGGCCTCTCGATTGGTGGCCTTTCAGTAGGTGAGCCGAAAGCCGAGATGTGGGAGCTGCTCAGCCACGTTACGCCGGAGCTGCCGCGCGATAAACCTCGCCACTTGCTGGGCGTTGGCTCGCCAGAAGATGTGGTGGTTGGGGTAGGACTGGGTATGGATATGTTTGACTGTGTATTGCCGACGCGCGTGGCTCGCCACGGTGGTCTTTTTACCAGCGCGGGACGCGTCAATATTAAAGCGGCACGCTTCCGCACAGTACGCGGCCCGATTGAGGAGGGCTGTGATTGCGCGACCTGCCGGAACTATAGTGCGGGCTATGTCCATCATCTGCTGCGCACGGAGGAGCAACTTTACTATCGCCTGGGTAGTATTCATAACATTCATTTTATGATGCGCCTGGTTGGCCAGCTGCGCGAGGCTATCGCTGCTGGAACCTACGCCGCTTTTCGCGACGACTTTCTGGCGCGCTACGTACCCGCGTCGGAAGCGGTGCGTGCGGCCCAGCGTGTCAAATGGCTGGCCGCCAGAGAGCGCCAGGTCTGATATATTTCCAAGGGTGGAACATGGATACACTGATATATCGCTACATCGATACGGGTATACAGGATGCGGCCCTCAATATGGCGATTGATGAGGCCATTCTTGTTCATCATATCAATGGCGAAGTGCCGCCAACGCTGCGCGTTTTCCGCTGGCGCCAGCCTTCAATCTCGCTGGGCCGCTTCCAGAATATCGAGCGCGAAATTGCCAGCGAGATTTGCGAACAACTGGGAGTAGCTCTGGTGCGACGTCCTACCGGGGGGCGTGCCGTTTACCATCGCGACGAGTTCACCTATAGTATTGTGATTGGCAAGCGCAATGGTGTTCCGGCAGGAGTGATACCCGCCTATGCCTATCTCGCGCAGGGTTTGCTGGCCGCGCTGCGTGAACTGGGGATACAGGCTGAACTGAGCGACGAGCGTGTGCGGAAGAATCCTTCCGCCGCCTGCTTTGCTTCCTCCACGCAGGCCGACCTGACCAGCGATGGCTTCAAGCTGGTGGGTAGCGCCCAGGTGTGGAAGGATGAGTCGCTGCTACAGCAGGGCTCGCTGCCTCTCAAAGATCGTGCCGCCGAGTTCTTTGCCATGCTGCGTTTCCCCAGCGAGGAGGCGCGCCAGGAGGCGCTGGAGCAGTATAATCAGAAAACGACGCCGCTGAACACCTTCGCGCCTCAGGCGAGCTGGGAGATGGTCGCCCAGGCGTTTCAGTATGGTTTTAGCGAGGCTCTGGGCGTGCGTTTTGAGCCGGGAGTATTGAGCGCAGAAGAATGGGCTATGGCACACCAGCTGGTTGAGGAAAAGTATAGCAAGCTTGTGTGGCGACAGGAACGCGTCAGGCTGGTGCGAAAAGGTTAAGTAAACACGTTGCATCGCTGTGCAATGTTAAGGTACAATGAGCACAATCTATCGAGTCCCTGCTACAATAGATTTAATTGTTCAGCGGGACACTGGCAAAGGTTGCGAGGCGCGGGGCAGCAGTCCCTGCCGAGGCGCGTGAGAGGGGTCCCTCTTGTTCCGCTCGGCAACGCTGCTGGTGCAGCTACGGCTACGCCGTCAGCCGAGCGGAGAGGCAGCCGGGTTGTACCTTGCTGTACCGCTCTTTAGAACACATGAGCAGGTGGATGCATGAGCAAGGAAGCGTGAGTGCTTGCTGCTCAGGTATTATAGATTACGCATCAGAAGGAGCATCTGGGTGAGCATTTCTATTGATCTGGCACGCAGAATAGTTGAAGCCAGTAAACAGCGCGCGCGCGAATTGCGGAGTCCGGTGAGCATCGCGGTTGTCGATGCGGGCGGGCACCTCGTTCTCTTCGAGCGAATGATGGCCCCTTATGGATGGGCCACTGGCAATATCAGTCTCGCGAAAGCAACTACCGCGGTTATGTTTAACCAGTCAACCGACGCGATTGCCCAATGGGGATCGAGCATACCTGGCTTCGCCTCCAGCATGGCCTCGATGACCGATGGAAAATTTATTATGGCGGCTGGCGGCTGGCCCATTCGCGTGAATGGTGCCACGGTGGGCGGCATTGGTATTAGTGGTGGCAATGCACCGGGACGCGACGACGAGATAGCGCGCGCCGGGCTGGCGGCCATTGATATGGCCCCAATAGCTCCTCCCCAACACGTTGCGCCTGCGCAGCCGTATGGCGCTCCGCCTCAGGTTCCGGCGTATACTCCGCCGCTCGCTAACCAGTTTGAAAGGCCGCTGGTTGAGAGGGCGCCGTTTGAGACCGCGGGAACAGCGAGCGCGGAGGCATCAAATTATACCGGACATCTTCCCAACGACCGAGAATCCGTGCCGCGTGGGGAGCCATCTGAGCAGTTCCAAGATGAACATCCTGGAGATCATTCATGAGTCAAGAGAACCAACCCAGGACTCGCAGGGCGGCGCGTGTGCGCCGCCAACGGCCTGTCCTGGTTACAGAGCAAGAACTTGAGCAGCAGGCTGAAGAAGGCTCGGCCATTGCTACCGAGAGCAAGGTAGAGGATGTGGCTGAGACGAAGGAGACGGTCAAACCCCGTCGCGGCCTCGCTGGTTTCTTCTCCACTGTAGGTAAGAACGACGAGTCATCTGAGAAAAAAGGGGAGGATGTTGTGCGGGCGCGCCTGGCGCGCGCGACACGCGGCAAGGTAGCGGAGGATAAAGCCACCACAAAGAGCAGTGAAACGTCCACAAAAGAGACAAAAGATGCTAAGCCTGCCGCCAGCAGGACACCACAGCGTCCCCAGAGCGCTTTTAAAATGCGCTACATCTTTGGTATGTTTATCTACCTGATCGTCGCGAATTTTGCTGGCCTCTACGAGACCACGTTCATGAAAAATATCGGCGCCGATTATGAGTTGACGCAGGTCTTTGGTCTACAGATCCGTACTTCGACGCTGGTCTTCCTGGCCACGCTGGTGATCATTTTGATAATCCTGGCCAAGCTGGATTTCCTGCCGACCAGCTTGATGGGCGGCGCGCAGAATCGTGCGCAGCAGGCGAAGAGTCAGAGCCAGAGCACGGCATCCAGTCCCAAAGCTCCCCAGCCAACGACGCGGCAGGGCGTGAAGGGTGCTGACGATGCGCTCTACCAGCAGTACCGGCAGGCCCAGCGCAAGAAAAGGTAAGCGAGCCGGGCGGTTGTGTAGTCGGGCCAGGATCCCAAAAACGCGTGCAAAAAAGCGTCACCAAGCGACACAGCCGCTTCTCAGGCTGATTCAAAGCGTCACAGGAAGCGTCACACAGCAGCACAAAGCGTTATAAGCGACACAGCCGCTTCGGAAGCTGGATGAGGGCTGCGCGGCGCGGCGATTCATGGGTGGAAGAGCCAGGAAAGCAACAGAACCAACAATACTAACAGTAACACTTGTAACACTTGTAACGCTTCTGAGGAGACAGGATAAAGTGCCTGTTCGTTAGTTTCATGCTCTCGCGAGAGTGTCAGAAAGCCGAAACGAACACTGACCGGTGGACGAAAAAAAGTGTTACAAGTGTTACTTCAGTTAGTTTCCTGGCATGAGTAAGTCCTTGATGGAGTGTTGTCTCCCAAAAAAGGTTGGTTCTGTTGGAATGGTTGGTTTCTAACAGATATTGTAGGTATTTTTTCGCGGATCGGCGTAGCTCTTGACATTTTTTGGCAGAGGTCTTTATAATCTGAATAGACGAGATAGCTAGCAGGCGCGGTTAAACGCCGAAGAACAAACGGTTTCAAACGAAAAGTGGAAAAACTGATGCTCAGCAAACGATACAGCAAACATTTTAGCTTTTATTATTGGTTTAGCCCTCCAGCATGATGGTGGGCCCTTTGGGCTGAGCAAAAAAAACCACCAGCGTGCTGGAGAAGCAGAGGAAACAACCTCTGCTTTTTTGTTTCTTAAAATTTCGCCAACGCAGAGAGGAATAACAGACGATGATTATTAGCATTCAGGCCGAGGCCAGCAACGATGAACGGGCGCAATTGATGGCCCTTTTATGTCGTATCACGGGAAACCAGCGACCGATCACCACGACCCGGATACGGGAGCGCGAAGTAATCGTGCTGGACAATGCTATTGATGGGCAGGCGCAGGCTGCCCTGCGGGAGCAGAGGGCCGTCGCGGATCTGCAGGTCATTAAGACAGGTTACCAGCTGGTCAGCCGGGCTTTCCAGGCGGAGGACACGCAGATCAGCATTGGCGAAGCGCATGGTTGCGAGCCAGTTGTCGTAGGGAGGACAGCAAAACCGGTCATCATGGCAGGACCCTGCTCGGTGGAGGATCGTGAGCAATTGTTAGAGACGGCTCGAAGCGTGCAGGCTGCCGGAGCACATATTTTACGTGGGGGAGCGTTCAAGCCGCGCACCTCACCTTATCAGTTTCAGGGTCTGGGTGTTGAGGGGCTGCATCTGCTGGCGGAAGCGCGTGAAGTTACCGGGCTGCCGATAATTACCGAGGCGATGGAGCCGGACATGGTTGACCTGGTAGCCAGTCATGCCGATATCGTGCAGATTGGCAGCCGTAATATGCACAATTTTCCTCTGCTGCGAGCGGTTGGGAAGCATCGTCTGAAGCGTCCGGTGCTGCTAAAGCGGGGTTTCGCGGCGACAGTAGAAGAATGGCTGCTGGCTGCCGAACACATCGTTGCTGCTGGTAACCCCAATGTTATTCTTTGCGAGCGCGGCATTCGCAGTTATGATCCCCAGACCCGCAACGTACTTGACCTCACCTGTGTTCCACTGCTGCAGGAACTGACCCATCTTCCAGTGATTGTTGATCCCAGCCATGCCACCGGTAAACGCGAGCTAGTGCCCGTCATGTCGCGTGCCAGCATTGCTGCCGGGGCAAAGGGTCTGATCATCGAGGTGCATCCTGATCCTGATAGCGCGCTCAGTGACGCGAGGCAAACGATCACACCAGAGCAGTTGAGAGTAATTGTGCGCGAGACCGAACTGTTGACATCGCTGCTGAAAGAGGGGTCAGACCTGACACACGCTGCTTAGGCGGTTGCAGGCTGGATGTCACCTATCGACGCTTTGCGCGGTGGTATGATATACTTCTCGTATCGTGGAGAGAGATTTTTTAGTGCTACACGGTGGAAGAGACAAAGGCTTTGAGGTGACACTATGCCAACACGTATTATTATCGCGGATGACGAAGCCATTCAGCGCATGGACCTGAGGGATATCCTTGTCAAGCAGGGGTACCTGGTGATAGGTGAGGCTGGAGATGGCGCAAGTGCAGTCAATCTGGCCCGCGAACTTCGCCCGGACCTGGTAATTATGGATATTCGGATGCCTGACATGGACGGCATTGCTGCCGCCGAGACTCTAACGCAGGAAAAGCTAGCACCAGTGTTGTTGCTCACGGCCTTTGGAGACCAGCCCCTGGTTGAGCGTGCGAAAGAGGCGGGTGTGGTTAATTACATCGTCAAGCCATTGCGCGAAAGTCAGGTGACACCTGCGATTGAGGTGGCGCTTGCGCGTTATAATGAGTTCCGCGCGATGGAGGAGAAGTCACGTTCGCTGAGCGAGCAATTGGAGACGCGTAAGATTGTCGAGCGCGCCAAGGGTTTGTTAATGGAGAAGCAGGGCTTAAGCGAGCAGGAGGCTTTCCGTAAAATTCAAAAAGCCAGTATGAACAATCGTAAATCTATGCGTGAGGTCGCGGAAGCAATTCTTTTGACCAACGAAATGTAAGTTGGGAGGATGTAGCGAAGAGGCTGCATCCATCCTTTTATTGAGATAGAGAAGTTATGGTACAGACGACGAGTACAGAAAAAACTGTTACGATCGTCGGCATTCGTTTTCGTCCAGCGGGGCGTATCTATTACTTTGACCCGCAAGGAGAAACATATACAACCGGACAGTATGTAATAGTAGAGACGGTGCGTGGGGTTGAGGCGGGACGCGTGGTCATCGCCACCAAAAAAATCGCCGAGAGCGAGCTTACTGATCCGCTGAAACCTGTGTTGAATCTCGCCAGCGAAGAAGAATTGCGCATGATGCTCTCCTACAAAAGTAAGGAGAAGGAAGCGCTGGTGCGCTGCCATGAGCGTATTATTCAGCATAAGTTGCCGATGAAGCTGGTGGAGGCTGAGTATACATTTAATGGGAGCCGTTTAACATTTTATTTTACGGCGGACGAGCGGGTCGATTTTCGTGCCCTGGTGCGTGACCTGGCGGCGACGTTTCGCACGCGGATCGAGCTAAGGCAGATTGGCGCGCGCGACCAGGCCAAGCTGCAGGGTGGTATTGGTCCGTGCGGGAAAACGCTGTGTTGTAGTTCCTGGATCACCGATTTTGGTATTGTTTCGATCAAAATGGCGAAGGAGCAGGGGCTGCCGCTCAATCCGTCGAAGATTTCGGGTGTCTGCGGACGCCTGATGTGTTGCCTGTCGTACGAAAACGATAACTATATTCAGGCCAAGCAGCGCATGCCACAGATAGGCACTTTCCTGAACACGCCCAGTGGGCCGGGCAAAGTTGTCTCAATCAATGTGCCCCAGAACTCGGTCGAGGTCATGCTGGAGAGTGGAGTCACGATCCAGGTCCCGGTAGATAGATTAGAGAGCCAGCAGCAGAAGTCTAGTTGCGGTCCCGGCTGTAGTTGTGGGGGGAATTGCAATGGGAGTTGCAAAAGTGGAGGCGCGACGAAGCCGGCGGAGAATACGGCAGCACGCAAGGGTGGATGTTGTAGCACTTGTAGTCTGAATCCTAACGTGAGTAACGTTCACAAAGTAGAATGATCAGGTGAAGAGACGAGAGGAAGGTGTGTGCGCGTATGTCGTCAGAAGGGAAGGACCCAGGACCCATATGGCAAGGAGCGACGAATTGGGGACAAGAACAAGCTTTTGAACACTTCCAGCATGAAGAATTCAACGAACCTCCCTCCATTCCCCCCGCACAGCGAGCAGGCGGGCCACAGGTTAGCACGCCTCTCCTAGACGAAGATGTATCCGATCAATCAATCAGCCAGGAAGAAAGTTTATCCCTGTTCGATCGTATGAAACAGTGGGGAGCGAGGCTGGTATTTGTTCTGATACCGTTGCTTTTTGGGGTGCTTATCGGATTGATCGTGCT
>JAFMRP010001103.1 GCA_017354095.1 Ktedonobacteraceae bacterium | reverse complement strand
CTACGCATAGCGTAAAGAGGATGCTCACATAGCGCTGCAAGTGCTTCTTCTTGCACGATCTGCGTTACAACAAAGTGTCTTATAGGGGCTTGTTGTGATTGTGTTAGTTAGAGGCGGGTAACAGACGGTGAGGAGAGAAAAGGCCGGGGAGTGGTTTGATCGCTGGTTGATTCCTATACAATAATGGCTTCGTAGCGCCGCAGGCACTATGAAGCCATTATTGTATAGAGGGTTATGGGTGTTCTTCCAGGAATTTGTCGATCTGGGCGAGTTCACGCTCGGTCAGGTGAAATTCCGCGGCGGGAAGTATTTCTTCCAGTTGCTCCACGCTGCGTAGACCGACAATAGCGCCGGTAACGGCGGGATTGTTCAGCGTCCAGGCGATTGCCACAACGCCCGCAGGGACGTTATAGGGGAAGCCGATATCGCTAAGTAGTTTCGCCAGTTCCAGGTTGCGCGATAGGCGTGGCTCCTGAAAATCCTGGCTATTGCGGCGCCAGTCGTCCTGCGCAAAATTGCGCACGCGATCTCTGTTCATACCTCCCGACAGCAGGCCGGAGGCCATCGGTGAATAGACGATCACGCCGATATTGTTTCGCTCACAGAAGGGCAGGATCTCTTCCTGTACCTCGGGATGTACCAGCGAGTAGGGCGGCTGAAGCGAGGAAATGGGAGCAATTTTCTGCGCACGGCGCATCTGTTCTACATTGAAGTTTGAGACGCCGATGTAGCGCACCTTACCCTGGCGTTGAAGCTTTGCCAGCGTCTCCCAACCTTCCTCTATATCATCATCAGGGTTGGGCCAGTGAACCTGGTACAGATCGATAGCCTCGATGCCCAGGCGCTTCAGGCTTCCTTCCACCTCACGCCGCAGGGAATCGGCCTTCAGACTATTGCCGACCTCGCGCCGCTCATTCCACACGAGCGAGCACTTGGTAAAAATGTAGGGTTGCTCACGTCCTTTGATTGCTTTTCCCACCACCTCTTCGGAGTGGCCAAGACCATAGACAGCGGCGGTATCGATCCAGTTGATACCCAGGTCGAGCGCACGTTTGATCGTCGCGATCGACTTCTGATCATCCTGTGCGCCCCAGGCAAATTCCCAGTTGCCTCCGCCCATTGCCCACGCGCCCACACCTATGGGCGTAATACGCATGTCAGTATTGCCAAACTCTCGTGTTTGCATGCCAGTTCTATCCTTCTTTGATGATCATCAAGTTAACACTGCTATTTCTGCGAATCGCTTTTCCGGCAGGCTTCTTTTTACACGGATGGGTCAGACAATCCGTTACAAAGCGGTATGCTACAATAGAAGCATTCCACCCGGCCAAATTGATTGCTCTGCTCAAACAACAGGAGGATACTTCATGCTTTCTATGGATGCTGTGCGTTCTCACTTTCCAGCGCTGGCTTCGGGCGCTATTTTCTTTGACAATCCGGGCGGCACCCAGGTTGTACAGGAAGCGCTGCAACGCCTGCAACACTACATACTGCACAGCAATGCCAATCACGGCGGTGTTTTTCGCACTACGCTCGCAACCGAGGAGATTGTTGATGGCACGCGGCAGGCGGTGGCCGATTTTCTCAATGCCGAGCAGGCTGAAGAGATTGTCTTTGGCCCCAACATGACAACATTGACGCTCCTGATCAGTCGCAGCCTGGCGCATCGGCTGCAGCCGGGAGATGAAATCGTGGTAACCCGGCTCGATCATGACGCAAATGTTACACCCTGGAGGCTGATCGCGGAGGAGCGCGGCTGCACGGTGCGCATGGTAGATTTTCGTGTCGAAGATTGCACGCTGGATATGGCGGCCATGGAGCAGCAGATCACGGAGCGAACAAAGATCGTGGCGGTTGGCTACGCATCCAACGCGGTTGGCACGATCAATGATGTGCGGCGCGTTGTGCAGATGGCCCACGCGGTGGGCGCGCTCTGCTTTATCGACGCGGTACAGTATGCGCCGCACAGAACGATTGATGTGCAGGAGCTGGACTGTGATTTTCTGGCCTGCTCGGTCTATAAGTTCTTCGGGCCACACCTGGGCGTTCTGTATGGTAAATATGAGCTACTGGACAGCCTGAAATCGTACCAGGTGCGCCCGGCCATACAGAAACCACCCTATAAATTTGAGACGGGCACGAAAAGTTTTGAGGCGCTGGCCGGCACGCTGGGGGTAATGGAATATTTCACGTGGCTGGGTGAGAGTGCCGGCAGCGAGTTCGCTCCGACCTATCGCGAGCGCTACAGTGGTCGCCGCCTGCTGCTCAAACAGGGCATGGCCGCGATTGAAGCGTACGAACTCGGGCTGAACGAGGCACTGCGGGCCAGATTGAGTTCACTGGCAAACGCGCGCGTGCTGGGTATAACTGATTCACAACGCATGCAAGAGCGCGTACCAACCTTCTCCATCACGATACCCGGGTATACGCCACGAGAGCTGGCGGCGATGCTCAACAAGGCGGATATCTACACCTGGGACGGCAATTTCTATGCTCTGGAGTTGTCAGAGTATCTGGGTCTGGAGGAGCAGGGGGGGATGCTGCGCATTGGATTGGTACACTATAACACTGTCGATGAGGTTGAGCGCCTG
>JAFMRP010001102.1 GCA_017354095.1 Ktedonobacteraceae bacterium | reverse complement strand
ATCCACATGGCCATGACCACGCCCAGGCCTGAGATAGCCAGGGCGGTCACAAAGGTTGCCGCGATGGTCGCCAGCACGTTCAGGGGAGTCAGGGTAACGGCGGCGAATGGGGCGAAGATCAGGATGATCAGGGCCTGGATCGTCGAGCTTGAAGCGCCGCCCAGGCATTTTCCGATGATCAGTGTGGAGCGTGGGGTTGGAGCTACCTGTACTTCTTTCAGGAAGCCAAACTCCCGGTCGTAGACAATCGAGATTGCCGACTGGAGACCGCTAAATATAACGGTCATGGCGATCACTCCTGGAAAGACAAACTGTTCGTAGCTGAAGCCTGCGATAGAGCCCAGTGAACCGCGCAAGCCAAAACCCAGCGCGAAAAGCCAGACGAGAGCGCGCGCAACCGCGCCTAGTAAACGTGTACGTTGTCGCCACAGGCGTACCATGTCGCGCCGCCAGATCATAGCGATGCCTTCAGGATCGATAGCGAACGTGGAGACGATAGCCCTGTGAGCGGGCGGAGTCTGGGTAATGGTGGCTGGTGGTGTCGTTTTGAGCATTGATGGACTCCTTCGCTAGCGGCGTAAACGGCCACGGCTACGTAGACGGGCACCCATGCGGTCTTTTGTGCTGGCAGATTCATCGCGAATGGCCTGACCGGTGAGGTGAACAAAGACATCCTCCAATGTAGGGACGGTCACATTCACGCTGCGCACGTCGATATCTGCCAAGGCGAGCTGGCGGATGGCGTTAGCGGCCAGAGCCTGGCCATTATCGCCCTCGGCGTAGATGGTATCCTGTTCGCGGAGAACGGGCTGGCCAAGGTGTTGTTCAAGGATGGTCGAGGCACGTTCGGGGGAGGATGTTGTCAGGCTAACCTGATCCTGGCTGACCATACGTTTGAGGGCGGTCGGGGTATCCAGAGCGATGATGCGGCCATGATCGATGATAGCGATGCGGTCGCAGTATTCAGCTTCTTCCATGTAGTGAGTTGTCATGAAAATGGTCAGGCCTGTCCTCTCGCGCAGTCGCAGTACATGTTCCCAGACGCTGCGGCGGGTTTGTGGATCGAGGCCAACGGTGGGCTCATCGAGGAAGAGGATTTGTGGTTCGTGCAGCAGGCCGCGAGCGACCTCCAGGCGTCGTTTCATGCCGCCGGAGAAGGTTTTGACCACATCTTTGCTGCGTTCCTCCAGGCCGACCAATTGGAGCACCTCGCGTATCCGTGTGGCGCGTGTTTTGTGGGGGGTGTGGTAGACCATACAATGGTAGTAGAGGTTCTGCTCCGCCGTGAGGTATTCATCGAGCGTGGGATCTTGAAAGACGATGCCGATGCTCTGACGAACCTGTGGGGACTCGCGTTCGATATCGTAGCCATTGATCCAGGCTCGTCCGCTGGTGGGGTGGAGTAGAGTGCATAGCATTTTAATAGTAGTGCTTTTCCCTGCTCCATTGGGGCCAAGGAAGCCAAAGGTTTCGCCGCGTTCGACCTGCAGATCGATCCCTTTTACCGCCTGTATCTCGCCGAAGGAGCGTGTGAGTTTCTCGACAGTGATAGTCATGGTTCTACCTCGATAAGGTGGCGAAGGATTGGCAGTGTGGCGTGCAGCTGGGCAAGTTCTTCAGGGCTGAGGTGTGCCAGGCGACGTTGCAAGCTGGCACGGCGTAGCTTGCCAAAGAGAGCAACGGCGTGCCGTCCGCGTTCGGTAGGCAGTACCCAGACGAAGCGCCAATCCTGTTCATCGCGAATACGTTCGACAAATCCCTGAGAGAGCAGTCGTTTGACCATAGCGGTCACGGATGGGAGGGCAACGCCCAGGTAATCGGCCAGTTCCTGCATTGTGCAGCGCTGGTGGGTGGTCAAGATGCGCAGCAGTCTGACCTGCCCGGTTGTGGCGCGAAGTTCGGAGATATCGCGCCATTCCTGTGTTGCCTGTTCCGAGCCAGCATCGCGAGGGAGATCATCGCGAATTTTCTGGAGGAGCAGAGAGATAAGGTCGAGCAGATCGTCGGCGATATCTGGATCGTGAAAAGAAGGATGTTCTCCCATTAGTTCCTGCCCTTTTATATTTAGAGTAGCAAGTACTTAGCCAATCAATTAGTTAGCTACTCTAAATATATGATACCCTGATGGTAGTGTACCTGTCAAGGGGTTTTTGGGAGTAGTGAATGGGTAGCTGTGAGGGGAGATGGATGGCGCGACGGCTGGCGGGTGATGATGCGATGGCGCGACGGTTGGTGGGTGGTGATGGAGGGCGTGGGGGTCGGCGGGTGATGAGCCGGCCACCCGCAAGGGGATGGCCTTACATTTCCAGGGGGCATGAGTAAGTTGTACCACGGTCATTGTTGGGGAGAGGGTCAGGTGTGGGCAGCCAGCCATTGTAGAATACGGGCCAGGGACTCTTGATCCAGGCGGGTATCGGGGCCATTGTAGCTCTCTGTTGTCTCGACTGGTACCAGCTCTGATCGGGGCCGCAGTTCTTGCTTGAGAACGTGATTGGCATTCTCGGGGAAGAAGAAGGTCACGCCTTCATGTCCCGCAGCGGCTTGCTTCAATGGCTCTCCATCGGCTTGCCAGTCGACCTGGAGGTCCTTCTTC
>JAFMRP010001101.1 GCA_017354095.1 Ktedonobacteraceae bacterium | reverse complement strand
ACTCTTCATCCAGCAACACCGTCTGCCCCCAGAAGGCTGGCAGACATCCCTCCAACTTCCGCTCGGTCAGCACCACTCCCGTTCCGCTCTCCTCCAGCACATACCCCACCCTCTCCAGCGGCCACTCCGCATCCAGCGGCAGATAGGCCCCTCCCGCCTTGAGCACTCCCAGCATTCCCACCACCACCTCGACTGATCGCTCCAGACACAATCCCACCACCACCTCCGGCCCTACTCCCAACCTTCGCAGATAGTTCCCCACTCGATTCGCTCTCTGGTTCAGCTCCCCATAGCTAACCTGACGCCCTTCGCTTATCAGCGCTATCCTCTCCGGTCTCCTCCCCGCCTGCCCCGCCAACAGCTCGTGAATGTTAACTCCCTGCGGATAGGGTCTCCTGGTCCGATTCCACTCGACCACGATCTGCTCCCGCTCCTCATCGCTCAACAGACTCTGCTCCCGCATCGGCTTCTCGCCATTCTCCACGATCCCTCTCAGCAGATTGCAGTAATGGCTCATCAGGTGTTCGATTGTCTCCGTCTCAAAGATGTCCTGGCTGTAGTTCACTACTCCAACCATGTCGCGTCCTGTATCCATGATTGCTACAGTCAGATCGAGTTTCGTCGTTTGCACCTCGCTATCACCCACCCTGCTCAGCTTGGCCCCACCAAGTTCCATATCCTCCTGCGTTGCGTTCTGTAACATCAGTTTCGCCTGGAAGAGCGGCGACCGGCTCAGGTCTCTCTCCGGCTGCAACTCTTCCACCAGCTTCTCGAATGGCAGATCCTGATGCTCATACGCTTCCAGACATACCCTCCTCACCCTCACCAGCAATTCTTTGAAGCTCTCCGAAGCCTCGACTTTCACCCTCAAGACCAGCTGATTGACGAAGAACCCGATCAACCCCTCGATCTCCGCCCGGTTCCGGTTGGCGATGTCGGTCCCGATCACCACATCACTCTGTCCGCTGTACCGGCTCATCAGCAGATCGAACCCTCCCAGCAGCACCATGAACAGCGTCGCTCCCTCTAGCCGGCTTACCGTTCGAAGCCTCTCCGTTATCTCTCTCTCGATCACGAACCGAGATACCACCCCACGAAAACTCTGCGTTGCAGGCCGCGGGTGGTCTGTCGGCAACTCCAGGTCTTCCATCCCCTCCAACTGTCTCCGCCAGTACTCCAGCTCCCGCTCCAGCACATCGCCCCGCAGCCACTCTCTCTGCCAGACCGCGAAATCCCCATACTGGATCGGCAACTCCTCGAGCGGCGACTCCTCTCCCGCACCGTATGCACGGTAGAGTTCTCCCACCTCCTTCATCAGAATCCCCGTCGACCAGGCATCGCTCACGATGTGATGCATGGTGTAGAGCAGTACGTGCCGCTCCTCTCCCAGCCGCAATACCTTCACCCTCAGCAGCGGTCCTCGGCTCAGGTCGAATCCAGTTTCTGCCTCCTCTCTCACTAACCTGCTGACTTCTTCCTCCCTCTCATCCGGGAGAACGCCCGTCAAGTCTTCGATCTCCAGTCTCCGTGGCTCCCATCGATCGATCACTTGCACCGGTATGCCCTCCTCCACCTCGAACCTCGTCCTCAGCACCTCATGCCTTCTGACTATTTCGTTGATCACGCGCTCCAGTGCATCGAGATTCAGTCTTCCTTCCGACCTCACGGCGCTGGGAATGTTGTAGAAGGGATTGTTCGGCGCTAGTTGATCAAGGAACCATAATCTCTGCTGCGCAAACGAGAGCGGCAACTGCCCATCTCCCGGGCCCTTTCTCGGGACTTTCACCAGCGGCGGCACCCCTGCCGTTTCTTCGGTCTCGCGGATCTCCGCGAGCTTCCAATACGCTCCCACCTTCGCCTGCCCGTTTCCTCTCCCTTCGGAAGCCATTCTTCCATTTGCCAGAAGCTTCTCTGACTCCCGACTATCAACCACATCCAGGTCGCAGATCAGAGCTTGCTCGCACTCCAGGGCGTTTTCGATCAGGTCATGGTACCTTTCCAGGATCGACTCGGCGCTCTTCCATGAGAAGGCAGCCGGATCGTATTGAATCTCGATCGTCAAACCATCTGGTCTTCGATATCCGCCCAGCTTGAGCTTGAACCGGTCGATGAAAACCGACTGCTTCCAGTAAGAGAACTCCACAGGTCCGGCATATTCCGCCTCCGGCCATTCCTCATACTCGAATCCGACTGCATTGACTCGATCCGCTGGAAGCCCATCATTTGTGATCATGCTCTCCTGCCGCAGAAAGTGATTGAGGCTGTCACTGGCCGATCGTACCGATTGATCGGATATATCAATCATCTCAGTGAATCGATAATCGGGTTCGATATGAGATCGAATCGGGCAGAAGCAAGCGTAGGCGCCCAGAGCTTCCCGCAATGCCCCTATTCTTCTACCTTTGCACAGAGTGTAGATCGTGAAATCTTTACGACGGGTGAGAAACCAAATCAGACTCTGCCAGCAAGCCAACAGGAAAGCATCGGCAGAGATCTCATAAGCGGAAGAAATATGATCGATTTTTGTGGCCGTTTCGTCATCGAGCACTAACGAGACACAGTCGAGTGAGCGCCCTGGCGCGGTGATGCTCTCA
>JAFMRP010001100.1 GCA_017354095.1 Ktedonobacteraceae bacterium | reverse complement strand
ACGTTTCAAACGTCAAACTTTCATGAGCGCGAGGACATTGTTACTGGAGAGGAGGGACGCAAAGCATGCAAATCCAGGCAAAACAGGCAGAAAAGATGCAGGTAGTCCCCATGCTGCCACAAACGCGGCGCAGCAGTGGCATACGTAAACGTCTGCGCGATAACGGCATGTTTTATCTGTGCGTAGCACCATTTTTTATCTTATTTCTTCTCTTTGGAGCTATCCCTATCATCGCCTCATTCTATCTTGGCTTCACCAACTGGGATGGCCTCTCGCAGCCAGTCTTTGTCGGGCTGAGCAACTATCTGCATCTCTTTCAAGATCCCGACTTCCTCAAAATCATCGGTAACACTTTCTACATCTGGATCGGCTCGACTCTGCTCACGCTGGGCATCGCCTTCATTCTGGCTTTTCTGGTCAACCATTATGTTTTGCGGGGGCGCAGCTTCTTCCAGATCGTTTTTCTGTTCCCACTCCTCGTCGCACCATCGCTGACGGCCATCGTCGTCAATGTACTGTTCTCCACCAACGCGGGCTTGCTCAATAGTCTCATTGGTTTACTTATCGGCCACAAGTTCGAGTATGACTGGTTCGCCTCGGGAACATGGCTCAAGCCCATGCTCATCTTCATCATCGCCTGGCGCTGGACCGGCTGGCATATGATCCTGTTTCTCTCCGGGCTGCAGTCCATTTCCGTCGAAATCTACGAAGCCGCCCGCGTTGACGGAGCCACTGGCGGCGCTATTTTCCGCCGTATTATCCTGCCCCTGATGGTGCCCGTTATCCTCGTCAGCGTTGTGAGTGCGACCATCGGCGGCTTGCAGTTGTTTGACGAACCATATGTGCTCACCGGAGGTACTGGCGGCACCGCGCAACTTGGTACAACTCTGGGACTTTACCAGTACCAGGCGGCTTTTCAACAGTTTCACTTTGGGCTGGCCTCCGCTGTCTCCTATGTAATCTTTATACTCATCATCATCTTTACTGTCATCCAGTTTCGCCTGCTGCGCAACCGCACCTGATCTAATATAGAGAGGAAACAGAGATGCAAGTATCTGCTTTGTCCAGCAATCGTGTTCTACGCCTGTTCATCACTATTGGCGTCGCACTCGTCGCGCTCTTCTTTCTGTTCCCGTTTTATTGGATGATAGTGCTGGGTACGCATACACGCCCGGAAGTCTACCAGTTTCCTCCGCCCATCCTGCCCGGATCAGTGCTGCTGGAGAACTTTCAACGTTTAATCGACACGATCAATCTGCCGCTGGCAATGGGAAACAGTCTTCTTATAGCCTTGACAACTACTCTGCTTACCCTGTTCATCTGCTCGTTTGCTGGTTATGGTTTCTCACGCTACACGCAGGCGCCGGGGCATCGCTGGCTATTTGTTGTGATGCTGGGTACCATTATGATCCCACCAACCATCGGGCTGATCCCCTGGTTTGTTGAAATGAAGTGGTTTGGCTGGATTAACACCTACTGGCCCCTCATTATCCCGGCCTCGGCCAATGCCTTTGGCATCTTTTGGATGAGACAGTATATGGAGCAGGCCATCCCCCACGAATTGTATGATGCCTCTCGTGTGGATGGCTGTTCCGGATGGCGTGCCTACTGGCAACTGGTGATCCCGCTGGTTGTGCCTGGCCTTGCTGCTCTGGGCGTCCTGACCTTTCTAACCGCCTGGAATAGTTTTCTGGTGCCCTTGATCGTTCTCAACGATAAAAGCCTCTTTACTATGCCGCTGGCGCTGACAACCTTGAACGCGCTCTATTCGACCGATGTTCCAGCAGTTATGCTGGGAACCTTCATTAGCGTTCTACCCATCATCATCGGCTTTCTGCTGGGCACACGCTACTTCATCGCCGGCCTGGCCAGCGGAGCGCTCAAATAGCCCTGAAGCGCCAGAAAAAAGCCAATGTCGCGAGCTCTGGATGGGACATGTCACCTTTTCTCTGGCTGTTTGGTATTCTTTGTTAGAGAGATCGGTGTCCGTTGTCCAGGTTGCATAGGCTGCATCTTCTTCTGCTATCTTGCTTCAATACAAAGGGGTCACTCTTGGAAGCGCTGCTCAAAGTCTGGACGAGCTATCTCGCCTCAGGAATTGAAGGGGTTGCAGGACTGCTCATTGCCCTGGCAGCCCTGCAGGCTACCCTACGGGCGCTTCTGCTCTTCCTCAAGCAAGTCTGGCGACCTCGCCAGAAGCAGGAGCCTTCGACGGAAAACATTCGCTTGCAGCTTGGCCGCTGGCTGGCTCTGGCAATTGAATTTGAACTGGGCGCTGATATCTTGCGTACCGCCATTGCACCAACCTGGACTGATATTGGACAACTGGCGGCCATCGTGACCATTCGTACTGCCTTAAACTACTTTCTCCAGCAGGAGATCGACCGGGCTGCTCGCCGCCAGTCTGATCCTGCCTTGCAAAGCGAGGCGCGGGAAGACCGACCATGAACTAAGCTGCAATGGAACACAGTGTCTCCAGTGGCAAATCGTTGAGGATGGGAGGTATCAGGAGCCTTCCTGCCGGTTGCGTGTGTCAATGATCCCATCGGCACTGGCATTTACCAGGAGATGGTGTAAGAGGTCGGCTAATGGTGC
>JAFMRP010000228.1 GCA_017354095.1 Ktedonobacteraceae bacterium | reverse complement strand
CTGCTCCATAACGGCAAAATTCTGACTGCCCGGGACCGCGCGATAGCTATCGACCTGATGAAGCATATTCAGCCCGACCAGCAGGTAGGAGTAGGAGACACCGCCCCCCACGGAGCCAGCGTCGCCATGAAGGACGGTTGGGTCGTCGGCCCCGATGGCCTCTGGGTCATAAACACATCAGGCATCGTGACTTCAGGAAAAGAAACCTACATCATCGCCGTCTATACACAGTCCCAGCTCTCCCTGGAGAACGGCAAGAACATCACACGCCAGGTCTGCGGCACCGTCGCATCGCTGCTCGCACAGGGTTGACAACAACCTCCGACCGCTTGTTCGTCTCCTGGCTGGCGCGGCTCCGGTCTGGGCCAGCCAGGAGACGAACAACATGTGACAAAACGCCGACAACGAGACCGAGCCACGCACAGTATTCCCTTGACGCTGTGGTATTTACGGTGGTATTGTTTGAAGTAGAAAAACCACCGTAAATACCATCATATTTGCTCTCCCAAAGGAGGACAGAGAAAGGAGTCGTTGTATGCCATCCAGTAAGGATCGTCAGCGCATCGAAGTTCCAGTCTATCTCTATGAGCAACTGGCGCAGATCGCCCAGACAGAGGATCGCACCATCACCAGCGTCCTCCACCAGCTGCTGTTTCAAGCGTTACAGAGCTATCAGCCGACATGGATTCCCAGTAAACATCTTCATCGCTTCAATCGACATGCTCAGCATGTCCTCTCCCTCGCCCGCGAGGAGGCACTATCCTTCTACCATCAGTATATCGGGACCGAGCACCTGTTATTGGGCCTATTACGTGCTCAAGAGGGCCTCGCCGCCCTGGCTCTGAAAAAACTGGGCGTTGCACTTGATCCTGTCCGCGCTGCCGTTGAAGAGAAAATTGGGCGTGGAGATCAACCGGTCCAGGAGGAAATCGACTATGTACCCCGAGCTCGCAAGGTGCTCTCACTTGCGCTGGACGAGGCCGAGCGACAGGGAAGCGCCTACGTTCGCACCGAGCATATACTGCTGGGCATAGTGCGCGACGGCGGCGGTGTCGGCGCAGATATTCTCGATACGTTTGGAGCTCTGGGAAAGGTACGCACCCAGGTATTCGAGCTTCTCGGTTAGCACTCCACCCGCTTCAAAAAGGGGGAAAACAGCATGACAGAAACCAGCAAAATTTGGACCATCAAAACACCTTGACACAGATTGACAGAACAGGATAGAATAGAAGAAGACGTTAGAACACCTGTTTTGGAGCCAGACCAGCCATTGGGACAGAGGAGCGGAAAAGACAAGCTGTGGGAGAAACGGCCAGAACGACCAAACTCCTGCTCGATCTCTCCGATCGGGCACAAGGAGGGGCCAATCACGCCAAACGCCAGGCACTCTCTGAGACGGTGCAGATCCTGGATATGGCCAGGCGCTTCTATCTCGCCTTTTTCCTCGCGCACCCCGACAAGCTCACCGAGCGGGTTCAGGTGATTTCCAAAACTACCGGAGAAGTGCGTGAGGCCCTGATTTCTGCCGACCATTTGCTCACCTGGGCAGAAGCGGTCACGGTGGAGACGCGCGCTCATCCTGACCCACTCCCCGACTGGAACTTCAGTCGAGCCTTCCCCGACTTCCCCAATCGGTACAGACGCTCTGTGATCAAAGACTGCATTGGCAAAGCGCGTGGCTATCTCAGTCAGATGAAGACCTGGCAAGCATCGGGCAAAAAGAAGGGCCGACCTGGAACTCCTTCGGCAGCGAATCTGCCAACCTTGTATGCTGGCACCTTCTCGCTCGAACTGGATGGGCTGGACCTGCGCCAGTCCTTTGTCCGGCTCAAAGTCTATCACGAAAGGGCGTGGACCTGGCTCAACTACCCGACCCGCTATAACCGTTACTTTGAGGCACGACGCACGGAACCCGGATGGGAGCAGAAAAGCCCCAAACTGGTGCTCTCCAAACAGGGGGCAGCCATCCATTTCTTGCAAACGAAAGAGATCAAAGCGAAGAAAATTGTGGAGAGCAAGCAAGATCCCGATTTGGTGACGGTGGCGGTTGACCTCAATGTGAAGTTCCCCGCCGTCATCACCGTGCGGCAGCATGGCAGAATAATCCAGACCCGGTTTGTCTCGGATCAGGGACTGGATCAACATCGGTTCAAGCATCTTAAACGCGTCAGCAGGAAGCAATGGCAGTCGGGCAAAGCGGTGAAGGGCGAGAGAGCCAACCAGCGGTTGTGGCAACACATCAAGAGACACAACCTGGACAGTGCACACAAAACTGCCCGCACCATTGTGGAGGTCTGTGAGCAGTATCCCGGCTGCGTACTGGTCTTTGAACGGCTGAGAAAGATCACACCCAAGGGCGGCAGCACGTCGCGGCGCACCAATCGCAAACAGGCCAATCAGCTCCGAGGCAAGATCAACCAGCTCGCGAAAGAGAAAGCGTATACCCAAGGGATCGTGTCCTGCGAGACGAACCCGCACGGCACCTCGCAGTATTGTTCGCGTTGTGGGAAGATGGGCATGAGGTTCATGTCCCGTCATGGACAGCGCATTCCAAGCCGTGGAGGAAAGTTATTCTTTTGCTCCAACTGTCAGTATGAATGTCATGCGGATTGGAATGCCAGTGTAAACATTCATCGCAGTTTTTATCATGAGATGCACTGGCAGCCACGCCCAAAGAAGAGTGGCTGACCAGGCTCACGCCCTGTCTGGCTACACTGGTCAGGCGGGAGAAGGCCGGGGAGGGCGACCCCAGTGATCCGGCCCAGGCCCGTATGCAAGCAAGCATACATGCAAAGTGGTGGGGCTCCTGCTGGTCCAAAGGGAGAACGTTCCAACCGGTCTTCTCCCTCGGATACCATCTGTGCGTTTAACCCATTGGAAGGTCGAAGGAACGCTGATGGGCTCAATATGTACAGAGCGGCAGAAACGTCAGTTGTCCATGCCTGTCCATGGTTTTGAGCAACTGTTGACACCACGGGCAAAGCCAGCAGCTACGATCGAGCGCGCCCGGCACCGCCACTCTCTCTGAAGGATGTGTTAGAGAAGCTGCCAGAAGTCTTGACACCCAACGAAAGCGGAGCTATCATGAGTAACGAATGAACAAATTTTGTGAAAGTGAGAAATCATGGGGATTGATGAGAAAGCACGCGAACGGGCCATCCTGGATGTAACCGCCCAACTGCTGCTTCGACATGGGTACAACAAAGTGACGATGAGCGATGTGGCGGATACAGTTGGCTTAAACCGCAAACTGGTCTATCTCCTGTTCCCATCAAAGGATGCATTGATCAAAGCCCTCCTGCTTCGGGAATTGAACACCTACGCGGAAGTCTGGAATCGCTATCTCGAAAGTGATCCTTTGGGGGGCACGGTCGCCAGCGTCTATCGGGGCCTCCTCACTACCCTCAAGCAGTTACCCTTGATGACTGCGATGTATACGCGAGATGAGCAGACGTTTGGTAAATATCTCTCCAGGCCAGGCAATTTCTTCGCTTATTGGCCGCCCGATCCTGGTCCGACACGGGAGTATCTCCAGGAGATGCAAGAGATCGGAGTCATTCGTCAGGACATCAACGCGAAAGCCATGGCTTTCATCCTGGATGCGCTGACTCCTTCCATCCTTTCCGCCCTCTCTTCTCACACGAAGGTACCTCTCGATGACTCCACTATGCCGGACCAGCCATCGTTTGATGAGTTGGTGGAAACGGTGGCCGATCTCTGCGAGTGCTTGCTCACGCCGAAAGCGGGGGCGAACCTCGAAGCAGGAAAAGCGATGATGCGCAGGAAGATCGAAGAGGCACAGGCACAGTTGACTGAAAGGAACAACCAATGACACCTGAGAAGATCCACTTTACCAAAGAAAAAGAAACGATGCTCATGACTTTGAGCGGTCGAGCTATCCAGAGCCAATGGAAGAAGCCCATCTTGCGTGATCCCTGGGCTGAAGAAGCGATGCGGCATATCGATTACGACATCAGCAAGAGCTACAGGGGAGTGGGCTCGTGGAGCATGTGGAGCAAGATCGGATGTACCATCATCGCCACGCGCGCCGCGACCTTTGATCTGCTCACAAACCGCTATCTGGCCGATCACCCGGATGCGACCGTGCTCCACGTGGGCTGCGGCATGGACAGCCGTGTGTTCCGAGTTGATCCGCCTGAAAGCTGCCAGTGGTTCGACGTGGATTACCCGGATGTGATCGACCTGCGCCGCCAACTGTTTCCCGAACGGGACGCCTATCACCTGATTGGCGCGCCGCTCTCGGATTTGCGCTGGTTGGACGAGGTGCCACGGGACCGGCCCGGACTCCTGATTGCCGAAGGAGTGCTGCACTACCTGAGCGAAACGGACGTGAAAGCGCTCCTCAATGCAGTGGTCGCTCACTTCCCCGGCGGTCAGATGATCTTCGATATCTGCAATCCGTGGATTGTGAAACGAGCGGGCTCGAACGTCGGAGGCACGGGTGCAGCCTACAAATGGGGCCTTGATGATCCCCAGGACATCAAGCAGCTTGAGCCAAAACTTGAACTGATCAAGGAATTCAGACCAAGCGAACTGGTCGCGTTTTCGCGCTTTCCGCTCTGGGTACGTGCGCTCTTCCGCGTCCAGGAGGTCAACCCCACGCTGCGTAGGATGGAACGTACCATCGTGTACCAATATGAGAACGCAAACTCGGAATCACGATCCTGAGCCGGGTGAAATAAAAAAAATGTATCCAGGCGTCAACCTGCAACTACTCCGTGCACCATAAATTAAAAAATGCGCACTTTTCAATCAAAAATTCCCTGGATCGGCTCTACAGGCGGCCCTGTAGCTTATGTAGCTTCCATGTAGCTTTGAATCGGCCTCTAGAGCGGCCCTGTAGCTTTATGTAGCTTTCCGGTACCAGTTTTGGCAAAACGCCACTTCAGCTCAACTACCCTTCTCCCACGTCACAGACAACTGTGAAGCTTTTGAACCTTGTGAAGCCCCTGTGAAGCTTGTGAAGCTTTGGTGAAACTTTGTGAAGCTTCGGTGAAGCTTTGCATCGGCCTGGGAAGCCGTGTGAAGCTTTGTGAAGCTTTTTTGCACACGTTTTTGGTCCCCTATAAAGTGGCGACAAACCTGCTGCAGCCCACTTATAGAGCGCTTGAGGTCCCCTTCCGCTTTGTGGCATACTCTATTTAGGAGAGAGCTAATCGGCTCTCGTACGACGTGCAGGAGACCTCTAATCTCCTCAACTAAGCAACAAAGGAGTTGCGCGCATGCAGGTAGGAGTTGGGCTGCCCTCAGGTGTACCACGCACACACGGGCAACTGATCATTGAATGGGCACGTCAGGCCGATGCAGGGCCATTTTCCAGCCTGGGCGTCGTCGACCGTATCATCTACGACTGCTATGAGCCACTCACCGCGCTGGCCGCCGCCGCCGCCGTCACCCGGCGCGTGCACCTGGCCACCACCATCGTGATCGGCCCTCTGCACAACACCGTCTCTCTGGCCAAAGTGGCGGCCTCGCTGGACGCGCTCTCCAACGGCCGGCTCATACTCGGTCTGGCGGTAGGCGCCCGCCGCGAGGACTACCAGGCCGCTGGCGTGGCCTATCATACACGTGGCCAGCGCCTGAATGAGCAACTCGCTACGCTGCGCGAGCTGTGGGAAGAACAACGTCTCGGACCAGGAGCCGCCCGCGCCAGCGGCCCCCCGCTGCTGGTCGGCGGCCTGAGCGACCAGGCCTACGCCCGCATCGCCCGCTACGCAGACGGCTATGTGCATGGCGGCGGCCCCCCCAGAACGTTCGCGCGCGCCGCCGATAAAGTGCATGCCGCCTGGCACGACGCTGGCCGCCCTGACAAGCCTCAGCTATGGGCACAGGGCTATTTCGCGCTCGGCGATGATGCTATCGAAGCCGGAATGCACTACATGCACGACTACTACGCCTTCACTGGCCCCTTCGTCGAGCGCATCGCCTCCGGACTGCTAACCAGCCCCCAGGCCATCGCCCAGTTTATTCGTGGCTACGAAGAGGCCGGCTGCGATGAGCTGGTGCTTTTTCCCACCGTGCCAGATCTCACCCAGCTTGAGCGCCTCGCCGACGTGCTCGACAGCCTGGGCAGACGTCCGGGAGGTGCCCACTCGTGAAGGTAGTTATCCTGGGCGCCGGCCCGGCTGGCCTCTACTGCGGCCTGCTCATCAAGAAAGCACGACCTCACGATGACATCACCATCATCGAGCGCAATCCTGCTGATGTCACCTACGGCTGGGGCGTGGTCTTCTCCGACCGTACACTCAGTTCGTTCCAGCGCGCCGACTACCCAACCTACGAACAGATCACCAGCAACTTCGTGATCTGGGACGCCATCGACATCCATTACCGCGATGAAACGATCCGCTGCGGCGGGCACGTCATCGCCAGCATCGCGCGTAAGCAGCTCCTGCGCATCTTGCAAGAGCGCTGCGCCGAACTGGACATTACCCTGCGCTTCGGCCAGGAGGTGCACGACATCAACGAACTGGGCCCATACGACCTGCTCATCGCGGCCGATGGCATCAACAGCATCGCGCGCCACACTTTTGAAAAGCATCTCCACCCCACAATTGAACCTGGCCGGGCCAGGTATATCTGGCTGGGTGCCCACAAAGTGCTCGATGCCTTCACCTTTATCTTTCGCGAAAACCAGCACGGCCTCTTCCAGGTTCATGCCTACCCCTTCAGCGGCACTACCAGCACCTTCATCGTCGAGTGCGACGAGAGCTCCTGGCTGAACGCGGGACTGGACCAGGCCGGAGAGGCCGAGAGCCTGGCCTATTGCCAGGAACTGCTGCATGACTTTCTGGCCGGAGCGCCGCTGCTCTCGAACAATTCGCGCTGGATCAACTTCCCCACCCTCAAAACCATGCGCTGGCATCACCAGCACCTCGTTCTGCTGGGCGACGCAGCCCACACGGCCCACTTCTCCATCGGTTCCGGCACCAAACTGGCGATGGAAGATGCCATCTCCCTGGCAGCTGCGTTAGAGAAGCATAGCGACCTCGCACAAGCCCTCAACGCCTACGAGATGGAGCGCAAACCGATTGTCGAGGTCTTCCAAAAAGCAGCCCACGAGAGCCAACACTACTTTGAAACGCTCAAGCGCTACCTGGTCCTGGACCCGCTGCCGTTCGCCTTCCAGTTGCTCACGCGCAGCGGGCGTATCAGCTATGACGACCTTAAATTCCGCGATGCACGCTTCGGGGCCGCCGTTGACCGCTGGTGGATGCGTCCGGGACGCACCAACCAC
>JAFMRP010001099.1 GCA_017354095.1 Ktedonobacteraceae bacterium | reverse complement strand
GCCCAAGAGCGATAACGGAGATCGTCCTGGACGCGAAAGCGGCTGGCTCGATCTGCACCGGGTGAAGGTGTCGGTACAGCCCGCAGCTGAATGGCGCCAGATGTTCGCCGAAGCCTGGCGCTTGCAGCGCGAACAGTTCTGGACGGAAGATATGTCCGGCATCGATTGGCAGGCGATCTATAATCAATATGCTCCACTGGTCGAGCGCGTCAGCTCACGGGCGGAGCTCTCCGATCTGCTCTGGGAATTGCAGGGCGAACTGGGCACTTCACACGCCTATGAACGCGGTGGCGAGTATCGCCATGGCCCCTTCTATCGCCAGGGCTTCCTGGGCCTGGATTGGAACTATGATGCTGCCGAGGATCGCTATCGCATCGTGCGCATCGTCAAAGGCGATCCATCCGACAGTCGCTCAACTTCGCCGCTCACCGGGCCTGGCCTGGACGTGGCTGAAGGGGATGCGGTGCTGGCTATCAATGGCCAGCGTGTCAGCGCGGACCGCTCTCCAGATGCGCTGCTCGTCAATCTGGCTGGTCATGAGATCCAGCTGACTGTCGAGGATGCCGAGACAAAGGAGACACGCGTTGTCACGGTCAAAGCACTCTATAACGAAATGCCCGCGCGCTATCGCGACTGGGTCGAGACAAACCGGCGCTTCGTCCACGAGCAATCGCAGAATAAGGTCGGCTATATCCACATCCCCAGCATGGTTGGCGAGGGCTATGCCGAGTTCCATCGCGGCTTCCTGAGCGAATATGACTATCCAGCCTTGCTGATCGATGTACGCTGGAATAGTGGCGGTCATGTATCAGGCCTGCTGCTGGAAAAACTGGCGCGCCGCCGCATTGGCTATGGTTTCGCTCGCTGGGGCCAGCCAGAACCATATCCCGAGGAGTCGCCACGCGGCCCGATGATCGCTTTGACCAACGAACATGCAGGCTCGGATGGCGACATCTTTAGCCACAGCTTCAAGTTGATGGGGCTGGGACCCCTGGTTGGCATGCGTACCTGGGGCGGCGTAATCGGCATCAGCCCCCGCCACCGGCTGGTCGATGGCACGATGACGACGCAGCCCGAATATTCTTTCTGGTTCAAGGATGTCGGCTGGAAGGTCGAGAACTACGGCACTGATCCCGATATCGAGGTGGATATCGCTCCGCAAGATTTCGCCAACAATACCGATCCCCAATTGGAGCGCGCTATTGCCGAGGCGCTGCGCCTGCTCGAAGAATACCCGTCCCTCGAACCTCACCCCGGCGAGCGACCACGCCTGGGCCGCACCCGCACCGAATAATCGCACACACCGCTGTTTCTCTACATCTACGAGCCTCTCAGCGAGGACTCGTAGATGCAGACGTTACGATATCTCAGTGCGTTGACCCACAATCATACAACTGGTCAGCTCTACCCAATCCGTTCCCGCCTCCGGTTGTACCGCTACTGGAGGATTGCCACTCGCTGGTTGGCACTGATGTACAATGATTCTGTACCCAGCTTGTGAGTGTCGACTGCGGCCCCAATGCTCCACCTCCCGGACCTCCATTCCCCTGCCCGGATGTGCTCTCATCTTGCTGCTGGTCCTGGCTCTGGGATGTCCCCCCTGCACCCATTCCACCTATCAGAAAGAAGCGTACCGTTCCGTTCTTCACCAGTGCCGCCAGCTCATCCTGCGTCAGTGTGGGATCAGAGCCGCTGAATCCGCCAAGCGCCATAACCGGTTTGTTCGTTGCCAGGATAATGCTATCAGCCGTCTGCGAACTGGGAGTAGCAACCAGGTATTTGGCGTTGCCCTGATTTTTCTCCAGGTATTGGATTAACTTCTGATCGGCTTCCCCTCCCCTCATTCCCATACCACCTGGCCCGCCAGCACTGCTCAATTGGCCGCTACCTGGCATGTCAATCCTCTCTGTCCCACCTGGTCCTGATATATAAAGGACCAGGCCGCTCGCTGCCTGTTCTGGCCCCGCAATTGGCAACTGTGACTCGGAGTGGTTTAGCATCGGAATGGCGGCCCAGACCGCCGGAGCTATAAGTAGCGCCAGTGCGGCGACACAAAACGCTGCTGAGGTATAGCGGAAGTTTTTGGCCGAAAGCTTGATGCGCGGAATCAGCCGCGCCATGACCAGCACGATGACTGCTATCCCCCCGATCACTGCAATCGGTGGCGTTAGCCATTTACTCCAGTCGGGGAAACTGCTCAGAATATAGATCTGAGTCGCGCCTGTCACAGCTATCGCCAGCGGCAAGAGCCAGCCGCGCCAGCCCGCCGAGCGATAGTCACGCCACATCACTACTGCCCCTATCCCAAAAAGTGCTCCGACCGCGGGAGCCATCTCCGTCAGGTAGTACTCGTGGAAGAAACTTGCCACGCTAAAGAAGATTCCCATCGTTAACAGCCACATTCCCCATAACACGAGCGATAACTGCTCACGATCTTCCAGTGGGAAGCGCGGCCTTTTCTGCCAGGCCAGAGCCACCATGCCCAGCAGCGCGAATGGCAACAACCAGGCAATCTGCCCACCTAGCGTCTGATTGAAGAGCCGCAACGGGCTTGCGCTGCCACCACCGCTAAAAGCGCCTCCCCCAAATCCACCAGCCGGA
>JAFMRP010000227.1 GCA_017354095.1 Ktedonobacteraceae bacterium | reverse complement strand
CTGACTGGTTGAGGCCGAGATGCCAGAACAGATCGCTCTGCTGCCACGCCACACAAAAAACAAATCCCGGAAGCAGGCGCAGGGCATCAGCTCCCCCCGCGAACAAACTATCACCCACCAGCGTTACCAGAGCCAGCAGCCCCACAAGACAGGTCACCCTCCACCACGAACGTTTCAGCGCAGGATGATCATGAGCAATCTGGCAGGACAGAAGCCAGGAGCTCAGGAAGAATTTGCCCCAGCCACGCAAACTAAAACGATCACGACGAAGAGCAGCTAGCAGATCAGCCACAAACGTAGATTCGGTCCCCTGTTGCATGGAAAACGCCCCTGATATAGATATCCTTCTGCCCGCATTCTCGCACACGCCGAATAAAGTTGCCAGTTCCTCCCACTAAGTTGCCCTTCTATGTAACATCCGCCGTATAATTAAAAAGTGAAGCGGGGCGCAGCCCCATATACATTCATTTAAGCGGAGGTACAGGGGCTGCGCCCCTACCGGGGGTTCGGGGCGCAGCCCCCGGAGAATCTTTTTTTACAGCGAGCCGCCGCAGGCGGCGAGAAGTAACAAGGAAAAAATCATTGAAAGAAACACAAACTTCTTCTACAGAGATAGAAACCACGCCTCAAAACCTACCAGCCCCACAGGGCATCGGCATGGCCGTCGCCCTCGATTGGGGACTGACCGTACAAATCGCGTTAACCCCTATCATATCGCTTTTTCGCCAATCCAACCTGGTAAACCTTCCTGGCTTCAACCCAACCCTCGGCAATATCTTGTTCTTCATCATTACATTGATCATCGCCTGCATCCCCGCGCTTTTCGGTGAGATGGTACGACGTGGCCGCAACTGGGCACGCTGGACACAACTTGTTGTCACCGCGCTACTCTCGCTGGGCGGCCTCATCTCACTCCCCAACCTGTACCAAAGCATTCAGATAGGCAACTTCTGGCCCATAGTAACCGAGATCATCCTGGTCATTATCTCGCCCCTGATCGTCTGGCGCTTGAGCCGCCCCGCAACTGCGCGCTGGTTCAAGTCCGTCTCCGTCACAGAAGCACGCAGGCGCCACGGTGGCTCCTGGGTCTGGTTCATCGCGCTATGGGCTATCGTTGGCGGCGTACTACAGACCCTGGCCGCTATGAACAGGTAGACCAGCCAGGATGAACAGGGGAAAGAAGACGCGCATGGATTATGATCTGACCATACTCGGCGGTGGATCAGGAGGACTGACGGCGGCCCGGACTGCCGCATCGCTCGGCGCACGAGTCCTGCTGATCGACAAAGAGCGCCTTGGCGGTGATTGCCTCTATACCGGATGTGTGCCAAGCAAGAGCCTGGTCCACGTCGCCCGGGTGGTCCATCAAGCCAGAACTGCCACGCGTCTGGGATTGACCACGGACCGTGTAGAGATCGATATGGCCCGGGTTGCTGGCTACATTCAGGACGTGATCGAACGCGTACATGAGGCAGAGCGTGTCTATACACAGGATGTAACGGTCAAATTTGGCACCACCTCTTTTCTGTCGCCAACCACCCTGATGGTCAACTCAGAGCAAATCACCAGCCGCGCGACCATCATCGCGACCGGCTCACATCCCGCTCATCCACCCATAGAAGGTTTAGCTGAAGTCGCCTACCTGACAAACGAAGATGTCTTTCAGTTGACGCACCTGCCTGCATCGCTGCTCATCGTCGGTGGAGGACCAATGGGCGTCGAACTGGCTCAGGCGCTGGCCCGCTTAGGCGTTCAGGTCACGCTCGTACAGGGACCAGAGCGCATCTTACCCCGGGAAGATGTCGATGTTTCAGAAACGATCGCTCGTGTGCTTCAATCCGAAGGCGTAACGGTCGTCACAAAGGCACGCGTGCTGCGCATGGAACAGTGTGAAAGTAAAAAGCGCGTGACGGTGCACCAGGGCGAACAGCCGGTGACGTTTGAAGCTGACGCGCTTCTCCTCGCGACTGGCCGTCAGCCCAACGTCGAAGGACTGAACCTGGATGCGGCCGGAGTTACATACACTGCGCGGGGCATCCAGGTCAACAGCTATCTTCAGACCTCACGAGCCAATATCTTCGCCCTCGGCGATGTCATCGGAGGATATCTCTTTACCCACGTTGCGGCCTATCAGGCAGGCGTTGCGGCCCGCAATGCCCTGTTCCCTCTGGGCAAAAAGAAGGTGGACTACCGCGTGCTCCCCTGGTGTACCTTCACGGACCCGGAGGTGGCTCGCGTTGGACTGACTCCCGACGAAGCCCGGCAACGCCACCGGCAGATGCGCGTCATCACCTTTCCCTGGTCGAATATCGACCGGGCACAGGCAGAGCATGCAACAACTGGCTTTATCAAGCTCGTGCTGGCCGGCAAAAAAGAGCAGATCGTGGGCGCGCATCTGGTAGGCGCTCACGCGGGCGAGCTGCTCGGAGAGATCGCCCTGGCCATGCAACACCACCTGACCCCCTCCGATATCCTCGCCACCATCCATGCCTATCCCACTCTCCATACCGGCCTGCAGCAGGCATCCTTCGAGAGCTACCTCTCCAGCCCAACAGCGCGCACCAACCGCTCCATCGTCAGCACACTCCTGCGCCTGAAACGATAACCCCCTCAATCCACACTGAGAATGAGCTTGCCAAAATTCTTGTTCTGCCCCATGGCCTGGTGCGCCGCCGCGATCTCACGTAAAGGATATACCTGTTCGACTATAGGAAGCACCTTGCCATTCGCCAGCAGCGGCAGCACCTCCGTGGCAAAGCGCCGCGTCGCGCTCAGTTTCTCCTCCAACGATCGTGAGCGCAGTGTGCAGCCGCGAATCTGGATACGCTTGGCCATAATCTGACCAAGGTTGACGCTGGCCTGCGCGCCCCCTAATGTGGAAATAAAGACGATCCGGCCCCACGGTGCCAGCGCGGCGAAATTCTGCGCCAGGTAGGGCGCACCTACAAAGTCCAGAATCATATGCACACCGGCACCTTGCGTGAGATTGTTGATCTCCTCAGCGAAATTCTGGTCCGATAACCCCGCGTCAAGCCCCAGCGACCTGGCTTTCTCCAGCTTGGCCGGCGTTCGCGAGGTGCCAAATACGGTCGCTCCGGTCGCGTGCGCCAGTTGGATCGCTGCGGTACCCACGCCACTGCCCGCCGCGTGAATAAGCACACGCTCGCCCATGCGCAGGTCGCCCTGGGTGAAAAGCCCGTCGTGCGCGGTGATAAATACTTCAGGTATCGCCGCTGCCTGCACATAATCCAGGTTGGCGGGAATCTCTATCAGCAAGCCCTCGTGAGAGAGCACATATTCGGCCTGGCCACCTCCACCAACGATACCCATAACGCGCTGTCCCGGCTTCCATCGAGTGACCAGCGGGCCCACGGCATCTACCTCTCCGGCAAACTCCAGCCCGGGAATGTCTGCGGGGGATCCCGGCGGCGCGGGATAGCTGCCCTGACGCTGGGCCAGGTCGGCACGATTCAGCCCGGCGGCGCGCACACGCACGCGCACCTGCTCGCCAACCGGCTCTGGCGTCGTGACCTCCTGAACTGTGAGAACTTCAGGACCACCGGGCCTGGTAATTACTACTGCTCGCATATGATGATCTTCCTTTCTATCTATACACCTCAGCGCTGTTCTGCCGCCTCCCCTGCCAGCTGAGCCGCGACCTCTTCCAGGCGGCGCAAAAAGAGCCGGTCATGCAGACGTTCAAGCACCGGGCGCGCTCGTTCGAGTGGCGCGGGATCACCTGTGCGGCGCGCGAGAATAACACGCATCCGCGCGGCATGCACAATGAGCTGGTGCTCCTCCGCCTCGTCAATAGCTCGCGCCAGCCGCTCGTTGTCGTTCTCACGCAGTGCCCGCGCGATCTGGCCGCTCCAGCGCAACATATCTTCAGAGAAAGGCGAGCTGGTGAGCATTGCGTCAGATACAATGGCCTCATGTTCATTAAACAACAGCAGCACAAGCCCCGCGGCATAATTCCAGGGATCATGATCCGCTTCGGTCAGCGTGAAATGCCCACCCTCCTCATAAGCAGAGTAATAACTCTTCATCTTTGGACTGAGACGATCCAGAACCGAAGACGCGGCATCCATCGCAGGACGATCCTGGCGCGCAGCGGCGATCAAAAAGAGCACCAGGTTAGCTCCAATCATGATCTCTGGTCGTTCAAAGCGGTTCTGCAGGCGTTCCCATATCTCCCTTACCGTTCCGGCCAACTCATCAACTTCTGACCAGCGCCCGGTGACATAAGCACCCCAGAGAGAGATATTCAATCCTGAGTTAAAGTATTCGACCGGCTCACCGGGACGCCTGGCCGCCAGCGCATTCCGTATGATCGCAAGAGATTGATCATAGTCGCCCATGAGAAAGTAGGTGCTCACCAGCATACTCAGTGCATCACCACGCTCGCTGAGCGGCAATCCAGGCAATTCCAGGCGCCGCCGTGCGTATTCAAGGGCCCGCTGGTGTTCCCCGGTTGCCCACGCAAGACTGATCATGCCATCGAGCAGAGAGTTCACTAGCGGCCAGTTAGCGCTCTGTTCCAGGTGCCGCAGAGCCTGCTGGCAGGTCGCGACGGTCTGCCGCAGTACTGTCCGGTCAATGCCATACAACTTTTTACGGTCCAGAAAGAAGCGCCCGGCACGCATGAGCCAGGCCTCATCCTCATCACCAGCTTCCTGCGCCAGCCGCAATCCTTCCTCCCAGAGCGCCACCAGTTCATCCTTTTCTGGCATTTGCGAGGAGAAATGGCGCGTATATGAAATACAGAGCTTGCATGCCAGTTGCGCTCCTATCCGCACATCTTTCATTGCCTCTGCCCGCCAGAGCTGTAGCGCCTTTTGATAGGCCTCAGCAACCATATCACCCCACTCCAGGCTATCACCGAGCAGTTCGTAGAGCCGCACGTGTTCAGAAGCCGGCGCCAGGCTGATCGCATTGCGCAAATACTGCTCGGCCTCTGCGAAAGCTCCGGCATGCGCGGCCAGCACTCCCGCTCGCGTCAGGTGGTAAACTGCTCGCTCCAGCTCGTGCTGCATGTTGCGAGCGATGGCCGATTGCTGGTTCAACATTACGGCCTCGCGATAGTGATAGGCCATCAGTTCGACGAACTCGTCCTGGTGCTCGCCGCAGTTACTCTCCAGCCAGGCGGCAATCTTGCAGTGGATGAGTACCCGCTTGGACCTGGTGAGCAGATGATAGGCGACATCGCGAATCAAGATGTGCCGGAAGGCATACGTTTCACCATCAATAGCGACCAGCAGGTCACGCTGCTGCAAGCCATCAAGCGCCGTGGCAATCTCCTGCGCGCTCTGATCGCTCAGCACACTTTGCAGCAGATCAGCGCGAATGCCCCGGCTGGCTACGGCGGCAACGAGCAAAACGTCGCGCTCGCACGATGTGAGCAGATCCAGGCGCGCCTGCACCGCGGCATGAACCGTGTCAGGCAGAGCGTCCACAGCGGCCTGCTGGCCGGACAATCCGCGCTCCTGCAGGTTATGCACCATTTCGAGGGTGAAAAAGGGGCTTCCACCAGCGCGATCAATAATGCGCTGCTGCACCTCTTGAGGCAGATCCGCAGCTATACGGCTGAGTAGATCCTGCATCTGCGCGCTGGTCAAAGGCTGCAGAGCAATGGAGGTAAAGTTCTGCCGTCCACCACCCCAGGCGGGACGACGATCCAGCAATTCAGGCCGGCTCAGCACGATAAGCAGGATGCGCGCCTGCGTGCGCACGTTGATGACAAACTCAACCAGATCCAGCATGCTCTCGCTGGCCCAGTGCAAATCCTCAAAAACCAGGATACGCGGCGCTCTGCGCGCGAAGGCCTCGATCAGCAGGCGCCAGGCCATGAAAATCGTCTCACGATCAGCCCTGCCCACGTCATCTCCCTCTACGCCCAGCGTTGCCAGCACCAGGTCAGCAAGACGAACCACATCCTCCTGGCTATAGCCACCCTGCCGGAAAATCTCCTGCACCTGTGGCTTCATGCTCCCTGCCTCACTCTCCCCCAACAACTCCTGCAACAATCCACGCAGGGGCCAGTAGGTTAGCGTCTGCCCATAGGGCAAACAACGCACCATGGCTACCTGAAAAGCGTATTCGGGATCAACATACCTGGGCTTGAGAAATTCTTCCAGCAGGCGCGTCTTGCCCGTTCCAGCCGGCGCGACAATCGAGACCAGCTGCGGGCGCTGCTCCTCTACCACGCGCTCCAGCAGCAGGGAAAGTTGCATGAGATCTGTCTTACGCCCGACAAACGGGGGACGCTCTATCGCCCGCTTCTCACGCCTGCGCAGCAGCGGAAACACCCTCACAGGCAGGCTTTTTCCCTTGGCCACGATCTCGCGCGGCTCGGCGAACAGAAAGGCGTTCCGGGTGGCATTGACGGTCCGCTCGCCGGCCACAATCTCGCCCGGCGAGGCGTGCTGCTGCAGCCGTGCCGCTACATTGACGGTATCACCTGTGATCAGGAAATCACCGCCAGAGTGATCGCTGGCTGCCACGACTTCGCCCGTGTTGACGCCCATACGCAGTCGAAACGACTCGCCCAGCAATGTATCGCCCTCCACCGCGTCACGCAGCGCCAGCGCCGCGGCCAGGCCCCGCTCAGCATCATCCTCGTGGGCCTGGGCCAGGCCAAAAACCGCCATCACAGCATCGCCAATGAACTTTTCGAGCGTACCCCCACAGTCGTCCACAACCCGGCGGGCATGCGCGTAATAGCGCCCCATCAAAGCCCGTACATCTTCGGGATCAAGACCCTCCCCCAGCTCGGTAGAACCGGTAACATCGGCGAACAGGACGGTGACAAGCTTCCTCTCCTCTGGCATGACTCCTCCCTCATAACATTGGGCAATAATGACCCCTACGACACTGGGCAACAACGACACCATGATTAACCCGGCTTATCACTTAATTATGCATGCCCTCCCCTTATCCGTCAACGATCAGCAGGCTATCGCCCCCTCCAAACGCGCATTCCTCACATCCCACCGTGCCCTACGGAAATGTAAGGCCACCCCTCGCGGGTGGCCAGCTTGCCGGCAAATAAAAAATGCCAGCGCTTGCAGCGCCAGCATTCTCAACGCTAACCCACACATCACATATCAAACCAACAATTTAGAGGACCAACCAGCCTATCCCTATCTATTCACTCCCAGCAGTCCCCGCTTTTATACGATTCATCTCGTCTAGCACTCTATCCATCTCTGCTAACATATCTGCCCTTTTCACCTCACCCGCAGTAAGCGAGCGTATCAAACGCGCGGCCTCATCCTCC
>JAFMRP010001098.1 GCA_017354095.1 Ktedonobacteraceae bacterium | reverse complement strand
TCACGACTTCGATCCGCCACCATCACGACCACGCACCTCAGGTTCACCGTTCGGGTGCGTACACCGCTGGCCCTCGACGCCTCCAGTGGCTCCGCGTTTCGGGGCAGCCTCTTCCATGCCATCTGGCAGCGTTTCTGCACCAATAAACAGACCGAGACCTGCGCGGCCTGTCCTCTGCATGAGACCTGCCCGGTCAGCGCGCTGGTTGCTCCTTTGCGTGAAGAGAATGCCTGGGGCCAGGACATTCCCCGCCCCTATGTACTTCTGCCGCCGCTGGATGGCGCTCGACACTATGCCGTTGGAGAAACATGTTCTTTCGGCATCACGCTGATTGGTAGTATCATCCAGTTGCTCCCTTATCTCATGCTCTCTATCAAACCGTTCGAGGCTGCGGGAGTAGGGAGACGTCTGGAGGAACATGGAGGGCAGCGTGGGCAGTTTCACGTCGAGCGCGTCGAGAGTTATCATCCGTTCACCGGAGAACAGCATATCATCTATGAAGCGGGTGATACGAAAGTGCAAGTACCAGTCATCACGATCGATGCACGCGAACGCCAGCAGCGAATTGAGCAGCTGCATCGCGTGCGTATCACCTTACGCTTGCTGACCCCCTTGTGCCTGATCGACCAGCAGCGCCTGGTCAATCCCATCAGTTTTCGCCCCCTGATCAGACGCCTGCTTGAGCGGACCCTGGCGCTTGAGCGACACTATGGCAGCACCGAGGCCACCATGGAAAGAGAGGAGCGGGACGCCATCGCCAGGCGAGCTGAAGCGGTCCGATGTGTGCACGATGAGACCCAATGGACCGACCTCCGAAGCTACTCCCACCGGCAGAGGCGTACCACCCCTATCGGAGGCCTGATCGGTAAGGTCACCTTTGAGGGCGAACTCGAACCATTTCTTCCCTTGCTGGTGCTGGGTGAGTTGATTCACGTTGGCAAGGATGTGGTCAAAGGCAACGGCTGGTACCAGATCGAACCATGATCAGAGCTGCGGCAAAACCAGTAAGCTCGCCACGGGTGGCGGGTTGGAGAGGTTTTCTTTTCGTCGAGCATACATCGATAAGTCTTCACGAAGACGCATGATACAATGAGAAACAGGGTGAGAGCAGCGAAAGGCCATGAGGAGGTGAGGACATGAGCGAAGGGTTCATCTCGCGAGGATTCAAGGGGCGGCGCCAGCCGAGCGACAAGAGCGCCAGAATCCCACCTGGACAATATTTGGAGCGCAGCTTTCCTGTCCTCTCGGCGGGGCCGACGCCACATACGCCTCTGGAGACCTGGGATTTCTCCATCCTTGGAGAAGTTGATCAACCGAAACGGTGGAGTTGGGACGCATTTCATGCCTTGCCGCGCGAAACGGTAACCAGGGATATCCACTGTGTGACCAAGTGGTCGAAACTGGATACCCACTGGGAAGGCGTCTCTCTCGATACCTTGCTCTCGCAGGTCGTCTACCATGCCCGCTATATCATTGCCTTCTGCGATGGGGGCTATACCACCAATCTTCCCCTGCAAGACGTGCTGGGTGGGAAAGCGTGGGTGGTTGACACCTATGAAGGGCAGCCCCTCTCCCCAGAACATGGTGGTCCGGCTCGCTTACTGGTTCCCCACCTCTACTTTTGGAAAAGCGCCAAGTGGGTGCGGGGGTTGCGCCTGGTCGCTGAGGATGAACCGGGCTTCTGGGAGTCGCTTGGCTACCACAATCATGGAGATCCATGGAAAGAAGAACGCTACCAGGGCGACTGAGTTGGCAGTTGGGTGAGGTCGTTGCCATCCAGAGAGAAACCGCGCGGGCCAGGAGCATCACATTAGCGCTCGCCAACGGGATGAAGCATCGACCTGGGCAGCATGTCGATGTGCGACTGACCGCCGAAGACGGCTACCAGGCAGAACGAAGCTACTCGATCGCCTCAGCTCCCGAGGAGGGATCGCGTGTGACCCTCACCGTCGAACGGATTGATGAGGGGGAAGTGTCTCCCTACCTCGTTGATGAACTGCACGTCGGTGATCAGTTAGAGTTGCGCGGCCCCATTGGAGGCTACTTTGTCTGGGAGGCGAGCATGGGCGGCCCTCTCTTGCTTGTCGCCGGGGGATCAGGCATCGTGCCCTTGATGGCGATGATCCGCCATCGTGCCTCCGTGGGCAGCGCCGTTCCGACTCGCTTGCTCTACTCGTCTCGATCCTACGAGAATATTATCTATCGAGACGAACTCGACTCCCTGGTCAGGAGCAACGCGATGTTGGAAGTCGTGCAGACCCTGACTAGGACGCAGCCACCCGGTTGGGAGGGATATCACCGCCGGGTCGACTCTGAGATGCTGCGCGAGGTGGTATGGCCGCCTGACCAACATCCGCTGATGTTCGTCTGTGGTCCCACCCCATTCGTCGAAACCGTCGCAGCGAGTCTCGTGGCATTGGGACAGGAACCAGGACGAATCAAGACGGAACGTTTCGGACCAACAGGAGAAGCGTGATGGATAATAAGCTGGATGGGAACGCTGCTGGAGGCATCTTGCAAGAGATCTTCCCCTTTGATATGACGCTCGTTCAGGTAACCTGCACCGGCTGCGGAGCAACTGGTGTCATAGGTGAGCTCGCCGTCTAT
>JAFMRP010001097.1 GCA_017354095.1 Ktedonobacteraceae bacterium | reverse complement strand
TTTTAGATGATGCTGAAGTATATGGGGATCATAACGCTGATTTGGCAGGTGTAGAAATTGCGATGCACCAGAATACCCCAACAGACACATTGGCCTCTCTGGCCGACCAGCTTGTCCAGGAACGGTGGGATAACAAGTTTTCGAAAACCAAACAAAGATTGGTAAGCAACCCACGAACGCCGCTCTCCCTCTCTCACCTTCAAAGCTTCTTGCTCGCCCGCAGCACCGACGCGAAAACCGCTCTGGTGATTGCGTCTCATCCACTCGTGCAGCAAGACAACTCTCGTGTGCTTGCCCGTGTGCTTTCTCAACGGATCACCAGCCCCTATTTGCCAACGTGGTTCTGCCGTTTCCTGCTGACTCATCCAGCCTTACCAGAGGCTCTGCTCAGCAGTTTTGCCACCTCCCCTTTCTGGCAAGACCGTTATGATGTCACCCAACATCCTGCCGTCCCGCACACACAGCTTCTCTTTCTCGCTCGCGATGGCAATAGATATGTACGAGCCGCCGCACGGGACGCGCTCATGCAAGCCATGTGAGCAGGCTTCAACACCATCCATCGCCACTCTGGAAAAAGATGGTCAGAGAGACTGGCGGACCTCCTTTGCAATGGTGGTTTTCCGCTTCCCGAGCGGGCGTGGTTTTAAAGCCTTTAGGGTTTTCTGGATGATCAGCGGTGTGTTTTGTATGATTGCCCTGATCGTGATGGATGTCGTCAATCGCCATCCATAGCCCGGGCGTGAAAATGGCCCTTGTCGAAAGCTGCTATTTCTACTACTCTATGGAGAGACGATTTTTGTACCCTGGGTGGCTGTGCTACCGCTTTCTCGATTCCAGAGGTGGCGGTTATTGGCCTGGAGGTGATGTTCGATGTCAACAGCAGCAATCGAATTACCGCTGTTTCCACTGGATGTAGTGCTTTTCCCTGGAACTGTGTTGCCATTGCATATCTTCGAGCCGCGTTATCGTCGTATGATCATCGATTGCCAGCGAGAGGATAAGCCATTTGGCGTGGTGCTAGCCAGGCCCGAAAGCGAGCCGCTGCAAGAAGAGCCATATTCCATAGGTACAATGGCGACCATTCAGGAATTGGATGAATTGGAAGATGGCCGTTTCCGCCTGATGGCTGTGGGGATAAGGCGTTTTCGGATTGTGAGCCAGCATCGTGAAAAGCCCTATCTTTCCGGTCTGGTAGAGCCATTTGAGGATATTGACGAGCCGTGGGAGGATCTATTCCCGGCGATGCATAATGCTCGCGGCCTGTTTGGTAGCTACCTGGAGATGCTGCTGGAGGTAGATGATGACAACAAGATCGATGAGTACCTGCCGAACAGGCCAGAGGCGCTCTCATACTTCATCGCCTACTTTCTGGAAGTGTCGAATGAACAGAAGCAGCGTTACCTGGAGTTGACGTCCACGCGACAGCGTTTGCGGGAGGAGATCAACATTTTGCGCCGGGAGGTACCTTTTTTGCATATGATACTGACCGCACGCCCACCGGATGAGAAAATTATGTTAAACTAGAGAGAGCAGCGGGTTTATCGATAAATTAGTAGAAGTGAACGGAGTCTTCCCGCCAGGCCTGCGCTCCGGCATTGCGATGCCTGTTGCTCATCCAACTGCTATGGGGCAGTTGTGTACATTGATCAGAACGGATGTGTGATGTTCTGATTATATTTTTTCTCTAATCCAGGAAAGGACGAAGATGAGCGAGAAGCTAAACTGGGGAATTATCGGCACCGGGCGCATCGCGGGCGTCTTTGCTGCTGGAGTGAAAGGATCTCAGACTGGCAGATTGTTGGCTGTAGGGAGTCGTACGCAGGAAGCTGCCGAGAAATTTGGTGCTACCTGGGATATTTCCCGTCGGTACAGTAGCTATGATGAAGTGCTTGCTGACAAAGAGGTGCAGGCCGTTTATATCGCCACGCCTCATCCGTGGCATGCCGAGTGGGCTATCAAGGCTGCGGAAGCGGGAAAGCATGTGCTATGCGAGAAGCCTATCGCGCTCAACCATGCCGAAACGATGGCTGTTGTTGAGGCGGCGCTGCGTAACGACGTATTTCTGATGGAAGCGTACATGTATCGCTGTCATCCGCAGACGGCGAAACTGGTGGAGCTCATTCGTTCCGGGGCGATTGGGGACGTGCGGGTCATCCAGGCTACATTCAGCTTCCGTGCCGGACATAATCCGGCGGGACGACTGTTCAATAATGGGCTTGGAGGTGGTGGTATCCTCGACGTTGGTGGTTATTGTACATCGGTAGCCCGGTTAATTGCCGGTGCGGCGACGGGCAAAGATTTTGCCGATCCGATCCAGGTTGTGGCGACCGGCCATGTGGGTGAGACAGGCGTGGATGAGTATACCGTGGCCTCCCTGTCTTTCCCTGGAGATATCGTCGCGCAGCTTTTTACTGGCGTGCGTGTGAATGGCGAAAACGTCGTGCGGGTTTTCGGTACAGAAGGATCGATCCTGGTACCTTCGCCCTGGCTGCCGCGCGCGGGCGAGCAGATCAGCCTGATTGTGCATCGTGGTGGTGAGCGGCAGGAGATCTCCGTTGAGAATACCACCGATCAGTACGCGTTGGAAGCTGATACAGTAGCGAAATA